>DATLUO010000001.1 GCA_035533075.1 Pirellulales bacterium
TAGGCCGTCTGAACCCAGCGACGGCCTAGGAAGGCCGCCCCACGGGGAGTTCTCGGACGGCCTCTCACTGGCCGCCAACGCGGATCCCAGCGCAGCAAGAAGGCCCGAAGCGCGCTCGCTCTGTGAGTCGGAGGTTGCCGACAGGGTTGCCAACTCCCGCCAGTCCGATGGCCTTGCGACGTCAAAGGGCCGTTGCCCGCGACTTCGACCGAACCGGCCCAGCATCGGCCGGCCCTCATCGGCCGGCATGTCGGACCAGATCAGCGGCTTATACTGGCCCGGCGCCGAGACGAGCCATTCTCGCGACGCCACGGGCAAGTCGATGGTTGGCCAGGGCGCTTCGCAGTTGCAGACCAGCCCCAGCGCCGCGCCCGGCAGCGAAAATTCCACGATCACGAAGGGAAACCGTCGCTCGGAGGGCAACGGCACCACGATCCGGCCACTTTCCTGTCGAGCAGCCGTCGTCGCCCCATCCACCCGCACCCGCACCAACTCGGCACCCGCCGGCAGACGCACGGCGCATTGCGGTCGTCCTTGGTTTTCCACGTCGAACACCGCCAGGTGGCGGCCGCCCCCCGACGCCAGGTAGTGCGAGTTGAGCCGTAATCGCCAGACGGTTGCCGGCCCAGGTGAAGCGGCGACCGAGCGAAACAACAGCACGGCCTCGGGCGATGTCCCGCCCAGCTCGTCGATCGGATTGTAGCGGAAAGCTGCCCGGACTGCGGAGTATCGGCCCTCGGCCGGCTGCGGCAGGGGGACCGGCTCCAGCCGGTCGGCATTGCGCACCAGGGGCGGATCCTGCACGGCACGGACTTCGATCGTGGCCTGCTGGTTGACCGCTTCGGGCACGCAGACCAGAGCGGGAGCGAGATCGTCGGCAAACTTTAGGGCGCGCGCGGCGCGGATTTCGAACGCCCGATCGACGGCCTGAGGAAGCCGCACCATCCAGACTTCGCCCGCCTGAGCCAATCCGCGGACCGCTTGTTGCGGCGGCGAAAGCCGCTCCGCGGCCAGCAGCCCGCCGGCACCGTCGAGGCTGAATTGCAACGGCTCGTCGCGCGCCTGGCTGAAAGCGACGAGAACCTGGTCGACGCGCGAGCCTTCGGGTTGGCAGCGGATGGAATACGATTCGGTGAGCCGCCCGTCGTGGATTTCAGCGACGACGCGCAATTCCGCGGCGTAGCGAGGAGTTTGCTGTTCGATGGCCACGCTCCAATCAGTCCGATCGACCTCGATTTCGAGAATCGTGTCGCCCAAGGCCGATGCCAGCAGCCCGCGCTCGGCGTCGGTCAGATTCGCACGCTCGGTGAATCGCGGCCGGTCGGTCCCGTCCAGTGAGACGCGGTGCGCCCCGGAGGTTTCCAGTGCCAGCAAACGCCTGCGCTCGACACAGTCGTGGAAGGCCAACATTTGCAGCGAATCGCTGGAAAACCGCCGATCGGCTGCCAGCGCACGGTGGCCGGTGACCATCAGCACCAACGACTGCGACGGACTGACCGGCTCGGCAAGCTGTACCACGAGCAAGGCCGGGCGTGCGGCACGATTGACCGACCAACCCGCCAGGGCGCCGGCCCGATCGGCGGTGACCGAGTCGATTTGCCAGCCGGCGCCGATCTCTGCTTGCAGCGAGAACGTTTGGCCTTCGGCAAACTCGAAGCTGCCGCGCAGCTCCGCCCGCACCGAATCGGGAGCGAAGCGGATGGTGGCTCCGCTGGTGAGCAGCACGCTTGGCCGCCGCCGCGACACCTGGACTTCGGCCGACGCTTCGGGAGAAAACAACTGTAACTCGATGCTTTCGCCCGAGGCGGCGCCGCCCAGCGGCGTGGCCTTGGTTTGCCGGCAGCCCAACGGTATCAGCTCGTCCAGACCCAAGGGCGGCGGCAGCGACAACGTCAAGTCGCCTTCCTGCCAGGCGACGTCGCGCACTTTGAATCGCGGCAATTTCAAGGCCTTGCCCACCACGAGCGGCGCCAGCGCCGTGACCGTGATCGCCTTTCCCGTGCCGAACAACGGTTCGGCGAAATCGACGACCACCGTGTGCTCGCCGCCCGAGGCAACGGCCGGATTGACCGACCAGGCCAGCTCGCTCCCGCCGTACTGCACGCTGACGACGCGCAGCCGCGGGTCGAGATCGAGCTGCAAGTGCCGCAACGGCTCGCGATGCACGTCGAGTTTCAACAGCGATGCCACATCGAGGCCGCCCAGCGAAAAGCGATACGTCGTTTTTTCGTGCAGCAGCGCCAGGCGTCGCTGGCGGCTATGCGCGTCGCTGGCGTCCAGTTTCAACTGGGCGCGCGTCCGGCCGCCCAGCTCGAACCGCCATCGTCCCTGTTTGCGATCGGCCGCGTCGCCGGCGGCAACGCCCTCCGGCAGCACCGGCACGACGGAATCAGGCAGAGCCAAGTCAAGTTCACAGACGGTGCTGGGAGGAAGCTCCAAGGAAAAGACCAACGAGCCGCTCGCGTCGCGCCGGCCACGCAACGACCAATCGAGCAGCAGCGTGTCGGGCTGGCCGACCACGATCGCCATCTTGCCCGACGGGCCGACGCCCAGCGTCGCGGCGCCGCCCTTCTCCCACTTCGCTTCTGAAACCGCCAAGCCAAACGGTTCGAGCGGCATTAGAACCGGGTGTTCTCCGGCAGGCGTAAAAGCGAGGCGGGCCTGGCCGTGCAACGAATCTTCAGCAAGCTGGGCCTGATAGACGGCGTGGACCACTCGTACCCTCGTGGCCAGCGATCCGCTCGGCGGCGCGGAATTGGCCGCTTCCAAAAGCCGCTCGAATTCCTCGCGTTCGACGGGCAAATAAGGCACGTTGCGCTTCGGCCAGTCCTGCGGACGATCGGCCGGCACAAAGTACCGTCGATACTCCAGCGGCTTGTCGGCAACCGGCTCGGCGCAAGCAGCGGGAACTCCGCACAAGCCGAGAAGGAAGGTGAAGACGATCGCCGTAGGGTGGGACCAGCGAGCTTGCGAGCGCCGGCCCACCGGGATTTTGGATTTTGGATTTTGGATTTTGGATTGGCTGAATCGAAAATCGAAAATCCAAAATCCAGAATCCCAACGCGTTGCTTCTCGCAGAAAATGCCAACTCATGGTTTGCTCTCGGCCCCCACTTCCACGGCCAGCGCGGCTGTTTGGGTCGAGGCGACCGGCGACGCGGGACGGGCATGCGTGTGCGTGGAGCCGCGGCTGACGATCGAACTGGGGCCGCTACGGAGCACGCTCGGTGCCGGGCGACGCCCAAGGGCCCGCTCCAGCGCGGCCGCCATCATCACCAGCACCATGCCCACGACCGCTGATTGCAAGGCCAGCAAGGCCAGATCGGGCCAAACGGCCGCCGCGGCAAGCACGGCCACCCCTGCCATAAACAACCATGCAGGCCGCCGCAGCCAGGGGAAATAGATCCACAACAAGCCCGCCGCCAACAGCACCCCCGACGACGCCAATACGAGCACCGGCCGCGATACCGTGGATATTTCAACCGGGCCGGGCATGGCGATGCCGCTGAAAAGATACGTGTTCACCGACGGCGGCAGCGGCAGCTCATGTTGCTCCGCGCCGCTCCAAATCTCCAGCTCGCTCGAGTCGCGCAAAGGCTGCCGCGACCAACCCAGTCCCTTCCAAAGCCAAACGAATTCGCCACTCAGGCCGGCTGGTCCTTGGATGAGATAGTCCTCTGCCGGCAGCACAAGCTGCCAATAAAAGCGGCGCACCCGTCCCTCGCCGAAACTCGGCAACTCGAACCGCAGGCGTCCCGCTCCGCCCGATCGGTCTGCCAGGTCGTAGGTCGCCACAAGCACGTGCGGTCGTTCAACCCCGTCGCCGTCGGACAGCAGCAACTCGCGCTCATTGGGAGTTGTTCCGGGCACGGCGTCCACGGCCTCTCCATCAAGATGAAAGCTTTCCGTCGAGCTGCCGGACGGCAGCGTCAGTCGGACGCGCCGGTCTTGTGTGTGGAAGCGGAAGACCGCGCGGTCGAATCGCTGGCTGCCCGTCAACCACGTCTGAACCCAGGCACGCTCGACGGACAACGATCCGGCCGCGTCCCTTTCCGTCGGACTGACGCCCAACACCAATGCCGGCTGGGGCTGTGCGGACGCAAAGACCAACGTCTGGCGGTCGCCGCCGCTCTGCGTCGAGCGGAGCGTCCATTGCTTGTCGACCGGTTCGACGTGGAGGCCCGCTTCCGCCACCAGCGTCAATTCGTTGCCGAGCAACTCTCCTTCGGCGGGCATCACCAACGGAATCTCGGCTTTGACGGTCGTGGCACTCGAGAGCAATTCGTCGAGCGCGTCGTCTTGCCACGAATAAACGACGGTCAGCTCAAAGTCGCCCAACTGTTGTTCGGGCAACAGCACGCGCATGCCCACCGGCCCGTCGCCCTCGGAATCGACCGCGGCCGACGGCTCCAGCATCAAGGGCATTCCGTCCAGCTTCACCTCCACCGCGGCCGACGAGACGAGGTGTTGCGGCACGGCCAGCAACAACGATTCCGCCGCCTCGTGCGCCGCGGTGCAAATCAGCCTTTGTTCGACCTGAGCGACGCCCTCCGCCAACGTCACCCGCGATTCGACCCGGCTGGTGAGCCGGCGCGAGGCCACTTGAAAGCCGGCCGCGAAGCGAGGATCGGCCACGTCGCTCCGATAAAACCAGGCCGCCTGTCGATGGGCCGGCAGTTTGACGTCGGCATTCGCCGGCGCGCTGGTCAGGCCGCTGGCCTCGTCGGTGTGCGGGACGACGATCACGTTGTCTTCCGGCACGACCACGAGCTCGGTCGAACCGACCGTGTCGGCCGTCGGATGCAACAGCCCGAAGGCGATCGAATCGGCCCCCGGCTCGATCGGCTTGCGGGCACGGATTCGCAGTTCGATGTCTCCCGTCGTGGCCTGCTTCAAAGGCACCAGCACGGAATTGCCGGCGCCGAACACCAGCGCGGCGCTGTTGACCAGCGTCGCGGGCTCCAGCCCGGCGGGATCAAGCTGCCATTCGCCAAGATCGATTGAGAAAGAAAAGACCTTCGCCCCGGCCACGTGATATTTGAGCGTGGCGTCGAGTTGCAGATGGTGAGGCCCGACCTCGACGACGTACCTGGGATCCACCGAGGTGCGCGTCTGACGCGGCGAGACGCGGGCGGAGAGTGAATAGGGCTGGCCGAAATAGAGGAAGCCCGCCACCACGCCGTCGGCCCGCATTTCGGCGGGCAGTTCGTCGGTCTGCACGACCCCCTGGCGGGCGACAAAGGCCACTTGCCAGTCGTCGCGCACCTGCACGGCCAGCGTGCCCGACTGGCGCACGGCGCCCGCCACGTCGAAGCCGCCCAGATCGAACGTTCCCTGGCGGCTGACGTCGTGGCCTTGCTTGGTGACCAGCTTGACGCTCACCGGCTGCGAGGTCTTTGCCTTCAGACGCACTTCGACCATCTTGCGCTGGCGTTGGTCTTCCGTTGCGTTGCCGGCCGCCGGCACTTCGACAATCGAGTAGTCGGGCTGTTCGCCGGGCAGCAGCGTCGCTCCTCTTGGCAACCGCACCTGAAAGCCGCTGAACTCGCGGCCAAAGGAGTTGATGCTCAGGGTCGCCTCGCTATCGACGCCTCGCCCGTCGATTTTGGAAACGATCTGGCCAACGACGGAAAGCACCGTCGGTGACTCGTTGCGGCGAGCGGCGACGGCCCGCCAGGTGAGAAGAAAGTCGTTGGCCAGGCCGGTGGCGCGAAACTGGGTTTTGCCGGCGGCCGGTTTGGTCTCGGCCAGCACCCCGCCCGACACCACTTGTCCGCTCGCTTCCGCCTGCGGCACCTTGAGTTCCAGCTCGGAGAACACGGCGCGCGGGGCATTGAGGCGCAGCCGAAACTGCGTGCCGTCGCTCTCGACCGCGGCCATGCCGCGCAAGCTCACTCGGTGCGGCTTCTCGGCCTTTCCGCGGAACCAGGCCACGAATTCGCGGCCGTCGGGATCGAACTCCATCAAGTGTTCACCGGCGGCGGCGAATTTCGGCGGCTCGGTGAGCACGAAGTTTCCCAGCCGCAACGGCACGCGTACCCAGCCCGGATCGCTGGCGGCGATGGTCAGCTCCATCGACAATACGGCATAGTCGCCGACCACTTCTCCGCGCACTTCCAAACGTTCGAGCCGGGCGGTGGCCCGCGGAGCGGTCGCCGATGCGTCGCGCGACTCCACATAGGCCCGGATGTCTTCCAGGCTGATGTTGATCAGCGGCAGCAGATCGCCGTTCTTGTCCCGGATATAAAGAATATCGGGTTCGACCCGCTGGACCGCTTGTTGGCTGCGAGGCGCCGCCTTTTCCGACTCCTTCTCGTTGGCCGCGGTCTGCGCGCAAAGGGGCAGCGTCAGCCCGAGCAACTGAACCAAGGCGAAAAGTGCGGTTCTCGAATGAACGGTCGGCAAGGCCGTTTTTCCTCTCTCCGGTCTTTGAAATACGCGGACCACAGCCGTGCCGCGCGGCCCCCGAAAAACAGACGTGCGGGAGGGCCATCCCCGTAATCCAGTTTACCCAGCCGCTTCGATTGCTAAAAGCAGGAAAGCCGGCAGTTCTACTTCGCGTGGCAAGAATGAAACATCATCGGTGGCGTTGGAGCAAGTTAAGTAATTCACGGTGCAGCTCGGGCGTGGCCGCGGCGATGAACTGCGGGCGCTCGATCGCCAGCGGGCCGCCATCGAAGGCCGTAATCACCCCACCGGCCTCGGCGACCAGCAGCGCTCCGGCGGCGATGTCCCAAATCTTCGTGGAGGTCGACCAATAACCATCGAATCTGCCGGCCGCGACGTAGCACAGGTTGATGGCGGAAGAGCCCATTCGTCGCGTGCCTTGCGCCCGCAGCAGCACCTCGATGAAATCGTCGATCTCGCGGTCGTCGCGGCGCACCTTGGCCGAGAAACTGACCGCGACCAGGGCCTGTGCCAAATCGGTGGCGCCGCTGGCCCGCAGACGCTGGCCGTTGAGCCAGGCGCCTTGGCCCCGTGCGGCCGAAAAGCACTCGCGGCTGACCGGATCGTAGACCGTCCCCACGACGACCTCGCCCCGCTGTTCCAGGGCGATGGAGACGGCAAAATTCGGCACGGCGTGGACATAGTTCATCGTTCCGTCGAGCGGATCGACGATCCAGCGGTAGTCGTCCGAGCGGCTGGCGATCTGCTCGTTTTCCTCGGCCAGAAACCCATGATCGGGAAA
This sequence comes from Pirellulales bacterium, assembly GCA_035533075.1. Taxonomy (NCBI): domain Bacteria; kingdom Pseudomonadati; phylum Planctomycetota; class Planctomycetia; order Pirellulales; species Pirellulales bacterium. The sequence continues at coordinate 7,189 of DATLUO010000001.1, forward strand.
GGCGCCCAGCAACACATCGCGAATGGCTTCCTGCGACGCCAAATCGGCCTCGGTCACCAGATCGGAGGGACCTTTTTCACGGACGCCGAAACGACCGGCCCAAGAGAGCAGCACGTCTCCGCCGGCACGGGCCGCCTCGTTGCAAACCTTGCTGAAATCGGTGATTTGAGCCAAGAACCCTCCCTCCTTGTCTGTTGTTGTTTCGCGCATAAAAACCGCCCTTGACCGTGGAAGGCCGATCTCTTATTCTCCCCGCCACTTCAACGCGGTCCAGCCCTGGGCCGCGCGAAACGACGAAACAAACCGGACCACGTGGAAGGGTCTGCACCAGAGAAAGCAACCGCTTTCTTGCGGACCACGGAGCGGCAGCTTGCTGGCATGGATGCCGGCGGCGCGCTTCGCGACACTTCCAATCGCTCCCGGAAACGGATGGCGTCCTTTGCCCCCCTGGGACCTGTTCTTTCCGGGAGTTTTTTTGCGCCCGCCGCCTGGGAGGACGACGAACATCTACTCGCTGGGCGTCCTACTGAACGAGCGGCGGCAGCGGAGGACGATGCCGATGACAACGCTGGCGACGCCAAGGGCTGCCCAGTAGAGCGTGCGGTCTGCCTGGCCGTCGGCATCGAGCCCAGCGGGGCGCCGCGGCCCGCTGGCCGGGGTCTGGTTTCGGCCAGCCGGGATGGGAACATAGGTTGGCTCGCCGGGGTCGTCGGCCGCGTCGGCCACGGGCTGGGCTGGTGCCGTTTCGAGCGGGATGTCCGAGTCACCCCACAGCCGCTCGTCCCAGTTGACCGCCAGCAGCAGATCGAAACCGGGGTTCGACTGCTTGACCTGACAGGAGCAGGCGCCGCAGAGAAAGCCCGAACACTCCGCCAGCAGCGCCTCGTCGATCGACTCCGCCTTCAGCGCCGTCATTGCCCGACCGCGACCGAAGACGGGAACCACGATCGTTTCGTCATCCGCGGGGTCATCAAGCACTCCGCGCGTGACCAGATTGCGCAGCAGCGCTTCGTCGGCCGGCTTACCGTCGACTTCCAGGACGGAGAACCGAACTTCGAGCGGAAGTTTCGTCAGCAGTTCCGACCCTGGCAAACCGGCCCCAGGGGGAAGCGGAATCTCGGCTGCCAGCCCCGGCAACTGTTCCTGCAGCTTCTCGACAACCTGACGCGAGCGGGCTTCGTCGCTGCCGCGAAACACGAGCCAGACGACCGAATCTCCGTTCGCCAACCGCTCGATCAGCTCGTCGCGCGCCGGAGATGTCCAAAGCGATCCATTAACCTCCGACAGAGGCCCGGACCAGACGACCGCCGAACCTCGCCGCCCACCCGGACGCCGGAGCACGACGTGCGGCAGCGGCACTTCACCGAGAGTGCCGCCGACCGCCCGCAGGTCCTCGGCAAGTTCCTCATCGAGATTGCAGTGGATGACCTCCCAGTTCACGGCCCCTCCGTTGATCTGCGATTGGTCTTCGAGCCGCGACACCCGCGCCCGTTGGTCGGGAGTCAGCGTGCCGCGATAGAAGACGTCGACTTCGAACAGATCAGCCGGCCAGCGTTCCAGCGCGTAACGGAACACCGGCACCGAACAGGCGTCGGTCGAGTGAGCCAGCAGCAGAAGGGCCGCAATCGTCACGGCCAGCGTCAGGCATGGCGTTGGATGGTGCGCTCGGACCCCATCCGCCTTGTGCGGATGGTGAACGAGATGGTGAGCTAGAAAGATCCTACGAAAACAGGCAAAAAGGCCCCATCCAGCTTGCCTGGATGGTGAATAAGATTCGTGTTGCCCGCCGACCAGCCCTACAATCTTCTTCACCATCCAGGCGAGCTGGATGGGGTCGGAATGTCTTCGCTTTGGCGTCTCTAGCCCACCATCTTCTTCACCATCCAGGCGAGCTGGATGGGGTCGAGAGCGCAACATCCAACGCAGCCGCCGCGGGCCCGCTCTTCGTGCCTGGCAACGAGGGCCGCTCCTCATTGCAGGGGCCCGGTGTACGCAAACATGGTGTGGCTCCATACGGCGATTTGACAAGTGGGATTCGAGCAGACACAATCGATGGAGTATACTTCAACTGCTCTGAAGCGAGAAGTATGTCCAGCAATCTGAAGACGACCAGCAGTTGGGTCCAGAAAACGCCAGGCGTGTGCGGGGGCAGAGCCTGCATTCGCGACACGCGGATTACGGTCTGGGGCCTGGTGAATTCCCGCCGGCTCGGTGCGGCGGACGAGCAGATCCTGGAGAACATCGTGGGCCTCACGCCCGAAGACCTCCAGGCCGCTTGGGATTCTTACCGAGAGCATCCCGCCGAGACCGACAACGACATTCGCGTCAACGAGACAGAGTTTAGCGGCCGCCAGTTTGGATTATAGAGAAAGCCGCTCAAAGCGACTGTTCATGTCGTTCTCCTTCAAGAACGCGTCGATTTTACGAGCAACCTTCTTATCAGGCTGTGCGCCGGGGTCATTGCAGCACAGAACACCTGCGTGGCGTGCATTTTCTTGATGCAAGCGGCGGTAGTCCTTCCGATTCATCGTCAGAACGATGCGCAGCTGGCGCGCGGCCCATTCGAGCACCAGGTCGTCCGGCGTGGCATCCCCTGACTTTGAAACATTCACTTGCCTCACGGTAAGCACGTCGTGACCGAGCCGCCGCAAAGCGTTTACGACGCCGACCGGAAAGTGTTCATCAGCGAGCAAACGCGCCATGATCTAAGACTAAGGACCGTCGTTCTCGCGGATTTCGGCTTCGATTTGTTCTCGGTGCGCATCGACATAGCGCCAGACAGCCTCCAAGTCCGCGGCAGTTAACGAAGGATAAGCTCGCAAGAGGTTCTTATCCGATCTGCCGACTCGTCGACCGACTTCCAATCCCCACACCGGGATGCGAGTGCCGTAGACACGAGCGCTTCCGCCACAAATTCCCGGCGTCGCCACGATTCGCGGTTGATCTACCGCTCCTTTCTCCGCCAGAGGCTGATCTTGCAGTGGTCGGCTTTGACCCTGCTGGCCCTTGCTCTCGGTTTCTCGTAATCGGCCCATATCGCTAGGCTCCCGAACCATCATGCTCATCTTCTTCCTGGGATATTCTACGCGCCAAGGTCCGATCGCGGAAGCCCGCGGTCGCCCCCTTCAGCACGGATGCATTCTCGGCGCCCTCGTGGCTCAGCCCGTCAATCAGCACTCGCCGGCACAAGGCCCGGACGTGGCGGACTGTGCCGGACGTTGCGTCCAGCGTCCGAAGACCGGCCAAGCGGGCCTGGTAAATTCCCGCCGGCTCGGTGCGGCGGACGAGCAGATCCTGGAGAACATCGTGGGCCTCACGCCCGAAGACCTCCGGGCCGCTTGGGATTATTACCGAGAGCATCCCGCCGAGATCGACAACGACATTCGTGTCAACGAGGCAGACTGACCATTCATGGCCAGGCTCGATGCAGACAGTTAGGCCGAAATCACTTGCGTTCGTACCCGTTCACGGATTTCAACTGGTGTCCTAGTGGACGGGCGCGCAGAACGAGACAAGCGTGGCACCGAAAGCTTGATGAGACCGCAAGACAGAAGGACTCAAGAGGTGTCCGGAACCAGGCTCGGCGCCGGAGTGCCGGTCAGAAATGCGAACACCGCGTCATGAATAAATTCGAAGACCGACCGTGCTTGTTGAGCGCACGTTCCAACCGCGTTCCAGATCCGTTCGCACCAAGTCTGGCCCGTTTGTCCGCAAGTTCCCTGGGTGATGCGCCGATGAATGGCTACAAATCGGATCGCCTGTTCCGCCAAGTTGTTGGTCGGCTCGATACCCGGCGTCGTGATGAAGCGGAAAAAGCCCTCGGTATTCAGCCGGAACCGTTCCGCGATGTTGTTCGATTCGCGCGTGCCCGCCGATTCCATGAAGGCGTCCCAGCAGATGTCCGCCGCGATCCGCTCCAGCGACGCGCGGAACGTGGCCTCGGACGCAAACTCTTCGCGGCGGTGGATCGTTCGGAAAAGTTTTCGCAGGTCGTCGAGCAGACGCTGGCCGTACTCGCGGTTTTTCGGGTTCGTGCCCTGGTTCTTCTGGGCGCTGGCGCGGCTCTCGGCCTCGCCCGGCGCGGGGCATGCGGCGATCGCGGCGGCGATCGGCGGCGGCTTCGCGCTGGGGAGCCACCCGCAAATCTCGTATTACGCGCTGTTGGCCGGCGCGGCCTTCACCGCCGGTTGGCTGGCCATGGCGCGCGGCGGGCCGCGGCGGCGCGCCTGCGCGTGGCTGGCGCCGGCGGCCCTGGCGGCCGCGCTCGTCGGCGCGGCGCAGGTCGTGCCCGCGGTGGAGTTGGTGCGCGATGCGTCGTCGGGCGGGCCGCGCGGCGGAGACGTTGATGCCACGAGCTACGCGCTTGAGGCACTGGATTTGGCGCGGATGGTGGCGCCCAACGTGGCCGGAAACCCCTTTCTCAACGAGCCGCTGTTCGACGCGGGCGACTTCTTCACCTGGGATACAACAACGCGGCGAATTTCCGCCTCGAGGCGCCGCGGCCCGCGACGGTGCCCGCCGAAGTTCTACGAATCGAGCCGCCGATTCGCTTCGTCGACGCTCCTTATTATCCGCACGTGGCCGAGTCGTCTCTTCGCTACAGCCGCATGGCGGCGGTCGCGGTGGGCAACCACCGGTCGATGGTCGGAACCAACGACGGAGGGATTTTGCCGGCGGCGGTGACCCGCAATTGGTCTGCGGTCCAGCGCGGTCCGGCCCGCGCTTTGGCCATTGGGGCGTGCAGTTACGTGACGCAGTGCGGCGGACCTTGGCGGCGCTTGCCCGGCGCCCTGCCGCGCGTGCGCTTTTCCGTCGGCAGGGCCGCCGCCCTTTGCGACGTACCGATCGAGGATCTCTCGGACGAGGATCTCGGGACGATGGCGAACGACGTGGCGGAACACATGGCCGGCGCATCCACGGAGGACCGTGCGCGACGCGACGGCTGCTTTGACGCGCGCACCCGCGTCGTCTGCGACGAACCACGGCGGCTCGAAGCGCGCGTCCAGGCGCCCGCCGAGGGGACGCTGGTCGTGGCCGACACCTGGTTTCCGGGTTGGACCTGCGAGGTCGACGGCATACCGGCCGAGATGCGCCGCGCCCACGGGGTGTTTCGCGCCGTGAGCGTGGCCGCCGGGCGGCATCGCGTCGTGTTCGAGTATCGGCCACAATCGTTTTACGTCGGCGGCGGGGCCAGTCTGGCCGGGCTGGCGTTGACCGCCATGCTGGCACTTCTGGGCATCCTGGCGAGCAGAAGCGGGCAGGGGGCCTGGCGACGTGAAGAGTAAACCGCCCACGTCCGACGAACCTGGGGCGGGCCTTGCGGGCCGCCGCCCGCGTTCCGCGCAAAAGGCGTTGGGCCGGTCCGCTGCTGGCCGCTGTGGCGGTCGCGGCGGGGTATGCCCCTTGGCTCACGGTGCTCTCGGCGCAGCACGAGCAAGTGCGGCAGAGCTTCTGGATCGGGCCGCTGACGCGCGAGTCGGTTCCGAAAGCCGCGTACACGCTGTTCGTCGACCCGATGGAAACGGCGCTGGACGACGGCCAAGGATGGGTCTGGGCTGGCGCCTGCGCGGTGGTTCTGACCGCGCTCGTGTTTCGCCCCGTTGCGGCCGACGGGCTGTTGTTCCTGTCCGCCGCCGTTCCCATCGGCATGGCGGCCGCCGTCAGTGCCTGGGACACCCCCATCTTTTATCCGCGGTACTTCGTCTTCGCTCAGCTTTTTCTGCTGGCGGCGGTGGCGCGACTGGCCGGCCGCATGCCTGGCCGGCCGGAGAAGTGGATCATCGCCGCCATTTTGCTGGGCAGTTTCCTGCTGATCGACTACGACTTTCTGGGAGGTTTAAGGGCGGAGAATTCCGGCGGCTTGCGGGCCGCAGCGGAATTGATCGTCGCGCGACGCGGGCCGCGCGAGCCCGTGGTCGTCTGCTCGCCCTACTTTTACTTGCCGATGCATTACGAACTGGGCGGGGCCGGGTGCCAGTTGCTCGATTCAGGCCGCCCGCTGCCGCACTTCGACGGCGCCGCGGTGCTCACCCCGCACGACTTCATCTCGGCAGCCCAGGCCGCGCGGTGCGGTGCCCGCCGAATTTGGGTCGTGGAAGGGGGCGGGCACGCCGCGGCTTGCACCCTGCCGCGGGAGCGTTGGCACCGGCGGAGCGAGCATTCGTTTTTCGAGCCCTACGGGATTGTCGGAGCACTCACGGTCGTCGAGTACGTGACCGCAGCGGGCAAGGAAAGTCTCAGGGCACGTCTATCAAGGACGGTTCAAATCGTTCGCCGTTCAGGAGGACCGGCACGGTGGCGCGTTCCGCTCGCCTGGTTCCACCCGACGAGTCTTCCGCGCGAATCCGCTCCCGCACTTTGCCATTCCCACTTGCGACCTGGGAGGTGCCGGAGATAAGGTAGTGATATGGGCGGAGAGCCGCCTGTGTTTCTTCTCCTCGGAGGCCGGCGGCCTCGATGCTCGCATATCTCGTCATCCGCGAAGGTTCCAAGTGGACCGACGTTTTCCGCCTGATACCGGGCCAGTCGGTGACGATTGGGCGCGCCCCGACCAATCAAATCGTCATCAAAGACGAGCGTTGCAGCCGCTGCCACGCGGAATTGTTCACTTCCGAAGGCCAGTGGACGCTGCGCGACCTGGACAGCCGCAACGGCACCGCCGTCAGCGGAACGCTGATCCAGGGCGACCGCACGCTCACGCCCGGCGACGTGATCCGCATCGGCAACTGCCAGTTGGCGTTCGTCCACGATCTGACCCAGGCTTTCCCCGAAGGCGGAATCCCCGTGCGGTCGGGCGACGAGCTGACGGTCCGCGGCAGCGTTCCCGCCTCGGCCGACGAATCGAGCGTGCTCGACATCGAGGAGCCGGCCGAGATCACGCACCGCCGCGGGCAGACCAAGTTTCTGGAGCCGAGCGAAGAGGAAGACGAAAAGGGCGTTTCCAAGGTGGGCCGCGCGGCCGCCAAGCTCTGCCGGCTGGCCTTCGAGCTGGCCAAAGCGCCCGATGCCGTGTCGATGGCCAAGCTCGCCTTGGGCGGGCTTTTCGAAGGCACTCAGATGGATGCCGGCGGACTGCTGTTGCTGCGGCGGGGCAGCACCGGCGAAGCGTCCGCGGCCGATCTGGAGCTGGTGGCCTCGCGAACCGAGACCGAGCGGCCCTACCACCGCGTCTCGCCGTTTCTGGCCGCCACCGTGCTGCGCGAAAGCGAAGCCGTGCTCGCGCGCAACGTGATGGGCGACAGCACGCTCGGCAGCCGCGACAGCAAAGGCGACCTGTTCGTTACCAGCGTGATTTGCGCGCCGATCCGCCGCGGCAAGAAAGTGTTTGGCCTGATCCATCTCTATTCGACCGCCTCGGACCGGTTGCCCGATCCCGACGACCTGGAGTTCACGCTGGCGGTGGCCGACACCGTGGCGGTGGCCTTGCAGAACCTCAGCCGCCGCCAGGAGCTGGCCGAGAACCTGAACCAGATTCGCGACGAGAACCTGCAGTTGCGGGAACGGCTGGGCGTGCAGAGCGAGATCGTCGGCAAGAGCCGGGCCATGGCCCGCGTCACCGAAGAGATCGCTCGGGCCGCTCCCACCAGTGCCACCGTGCTCATTCGCGGCGAAAGCGGCGTGGGCAAAGAGCTGGTGGCGCGGGCGGTCCACTTTTCCAGTCCGCGGCGCAAGGGGGCGTTTGTCTGCCTGAACTGCGCGGCCCTTTCCGAGAGCCTGCTGGAAAGCGAGTTGTTCGGCCACGAACGCGGCGCGTTCACCGGCGCCGTGGCCCGCAAGATCGGCAAGTTCGAGGCCTCGCACCAGGGCACGCTCATGCTCGACGAAATCGGCGAGATGAGTCCCACCATCCAGGCCAAGTTTTTGCGCGTGCTGGAAGGGCATCCCTTCGAGCGCGTGGGCGGCAGCGAGCCGGTGAAGGTCGACGTGCGGGTCATCGCCGCCACCAACCGCGACCTGGAAAAAGACGTCGCCGAGGGCCGCTTCCGCCGCGACCTCTATTTCCGCCTGCACGTGCTGGAAATCTACGTGCCGCCCTTGCGAAAGCGGCCCGAAGACATTCCGGAGCTGGCCCATTATTTCTTCCACAAGTACAACCTGGAGACCGGCCGCCGACTGCGCGGCTTTACGCCCGAAGCGACGGAGCAAATGCTCCGCTACCGCTGGCCGGGCAACGTCCGCGAGTTGAAGAACGTGGTCGAACGGGCGGTCGTGCTGGCCGAGGGCGAGTTCATCGCTCAGGGAGACGTGATGCTCTCCAAGCTCCCCACCACCGGCGACACGGGCGACCTGTTGTCGACCAACCAGGAGTTCAAGCCGATCTCGCTGGCTGAAATGGAGCGCCGGCACATTCTGGCGACGCTCAAGTCGACGGGCTGGAACAAGAGTCAGACCGCCCAACTCTTGGGCATCGAACGCTCGACGCTCGACCGCAAGATCCGCCGCTACGAGCTGGCCGAGTTCTCTCCCGGCCGGGGCGCATAGGGACCAGCGAGCTTGCGAGCGCCGGGCACATGAAAGGGTTCAGGGTTCAGGAAGGCGATAGGGTGGGACCAGCGAGCTTGCGAGCGCCGGCCCACCATGTCAGGCGTGAGGCAATTGCCCTGAACCCTGAACCCTGAACCCTCTGGGCCGGCGCTCGCAAGCTCGCTGGTCCCACCCTACGCCCCCCCCGCACGACACGCGAATCCTGGCACACCGGATGCACTGGAACAGGCCCGTATAATGATATTGAGAGCGGAACTTATCGAGGCGCGACCATGCTTATGCCCGCCAATCGGACGGGGCCACAATCCGACGGCACTCCCCAACGCCGCCGTTGGGCGCGGATCCGCGATTCGCTGCTCGCCAAGCACGTGCTGTTCGTCGCGCTGGTGGTGCTGCTGACGGCCAGTCTGGTCGGTCAACTGGCGTATGTGCTGGCGCGGGGCATGTTCTTTCGCCGCATCCACGAGCGGCTGAACTTGATGGCCACCAGCCACTCGCAACTGGTCGAAATCGCCTCGACGGCGGCCCTGCGCGAAGCGGCGCTGGCGGCCAGCCGCCACCGTTTGCGGCGGTCGATCGATCGCCTCGATGCCGGCGGGTTGTCGGCGGCTGAATTCCAAGACCAGATCGGACCCGCACTCAGCGCGGCCCAGCGCTCGGACGGCGGATTCCGCGAGCTTTGGATTGCCGACGCTCAGGGCGACGTGATCGCCGCCACCGACAAGGCCATGCTCGGCCAAACGTTCACCGGCGCCCCGCTGTTTCAAAGCGCGCTGCGGGCCCCGTCGCTGGCCGCGCCGCGGCAGGCCCAAAACGAATATCTGGCGACGGTCGGCGCGCCGATTCTCGCCGACTCCGGCGCCGCGCGCGGCGTGTTGATGGGCGATCTCGACGTCACCGCCGTGGTCAAGGCGCTCACCGACCATCTTGGGCTGGGCGATACCGGCGAGGTGCTCATCGGCCGTTGCGACGGCAAGGACGTCGAATTCCTGCTGCCCCCGCGCGACCGGCCGGACCGCACGGGTTCCGTCGCGGAAAACCCCCTGTTGGCCAAGGCCTGCCAGGGCGAAACGGGCAGCGAGGTCACCGCCTACCACGGTCAGCAAGTATTGGCCGCTTATCGTCCCGTGTCGTACGGGGCCGCCGACGCGGGCCGCTGGGGACTAATGGCCAAGATGGACTTGGCCGAGGCCTACGCTCCGGTGACGCGCCTGCGACACGCGTTGTTGGCCCTGGAGGCTGCTCTGCTTCTGGCGGGCGCGGCGGCGTCGTATTGGGTGGCGCGGCGGCTGACTCGCCCCATCGCCCGACTCACGCGGACCGCCTCGGCCATCGCCGCGGGCGATCTCGACACGCGTGTGCCCGTCACCTCGACCGACGAACTGGGCGCGCTGGCCGCCAGCTTCAACCGCATGGCCGAGCAGCTCGCCGAATCGCACAGCCGCCTCGAGCAGCGCGTCGAGCAGCGGACGGCCGCTTTGCGGTTGTCGCAGCACGAGTTGCGGCAGGCCAAAGAGCAGGCCGAGGCCGCCAGTCGCGCCAAAAGCGCCTTTCTGGCCAACATGAGCCACGAGATTCGCACGCCCATGAACGCCGTCATCGGCATGACCGAGCTGCTGCTCGACACCGAGCTGACTCCCACGCAGCGCGAATACCTGTCGATGGTCCAGGAATCGGGCGAGTCGCTGATGTCGGTGATCAACGACATCCTCGACTTCTCCAAGATCGAAGCCGGACGCTTCGACCTCGATCTGGCGGCCTTCGACTTGCGGGAGAGTCTCGGCGACACGATGAAATCGCTGGCGGTCCGGGCAAACCGAAAATCGCTCGAGCTGGCCTATCACGTCGGTCCCGAGCTGCCGCAATTCGTCGTCGGCGACAAGCACCGCTTGCGGCAGATCGTGGTCAACCTGGTGGGCAACGCCATCAAGTTCACCGACCGGGGCGAGGTGGTGCTCGACGTCGGCCGCGAATCGCGGCACGACGGCCGGTGGCTGCTGCACTTCACCGTCCGTGACACCGGCATCGGCATCCCTCGCGAGAAGCGGCGGCTGATTTTCGAGGCCTTCGAGCAGGCCGACGCCGCCACCTCGCGCCGCTTCGGCGGCACCGGGCTGGGGCTGGCCATTTCTTCGCGGCTGGTCGAGTTGATGGGCGGACGCATTTGGGTTGAGAGCGAGCCGGGCAAAGGGAGCGAGTTTCACTTCACGGCGGCGTTCGACTTGCCCGCCACCCCACTCCGCCCGGTTCGTCCGCGGAGCGACGCGCCGCTGCGCGACGTCCGCATTCTCATCGTCGACGACAACCAGACGAACTGTTTCATCCTGGAAGAGATGACCCGCGCCTGGCAGGCGCAACCGGTGAAGCTCTCGCGGGCCGAGGATGTGCTGCCGCTGCTGCACCGGCGACAGCGAGAGAACCGGCCGTTCCAGGTCTTGCTGCTGGACGCCAAGATGCCCAACCTGAGCGGCCTGGACATCGCTCGACAAATTGCCGACGAACCGGAGCTGGCAAAGGTGGGCCTGGTTTTGCTGACCTCGGACGGTTGCCCGCTCGACGCGGCCGAGCGACGGCGACTGGGCATCGCGGCGTGTCTCACCAAGCCGGTGAAACCATCGGAATTGCTCGACGCCGTGAGCGAGTGTTTGGGAGCGTCGAAGCTGGCGGAGCCGACGTCCGCGGCCAAGCTCGCGGCCGAATTGCGAGACCGCCTGCCGCCGCTGCGCATCCTGCTGGCCGAAGACAGCCTCGTCAACCAAAAGCTGGCGCTGGCTTTGCTGGCGCCTTATGGACACCGGGTGGTGGTGGCCAACAACGGCGTTGAAGCGCTGCGACAATGGTCAGCGGGCAATTTCGACCTGGTGCTGATGGACGTGCAGATGCCGGAAATGGACGGCCTGGAGGCGACGCGCAACATTCGCGAAGCGGAAAAAGCCAGCGGCGGCCACGTGCCGATCTTGGCGCTCACGGCCCACGCGATCAAAGGCGACCGCGAGCTCTGCCTGGAAACGGGCATGGACGCTTATATCTCCAAGCCCGTCCGCGCCCAGGAGCTTTACAGCACCATCGAGCACTTGCTGAGCGAACGTCCGCCGCAAGCCGCAGACGTGGCTGGGCGGCCGGAAGCGTCATCGGGCGAGACCGCGGAGGAAGATGAAGAGGTCGACGACGGGCCGCTGGATTGGGATGCGGCCCTGTCGGGGTCGGCGTTGAGCGACGATGCGCTGGGCGAATTGGCGGCGCTGTTCAGCATCGAATGCCCCAAGTTATTGGCGGAAATCCGCGCGGCGTTGGCCGAAGGCGACGCGACGCGGCTCGCCCGTGCGGCCCACACGCTGAAGGGATCGGCGGCGGTTTTTTGCGCGAAGCCGGCGAGCGAGGCGGCGAAGCGGTTGGAGTCGCTGGCCCGGGCGGGCAACCTCGTTGCGGCGCCAAGCGCGGCCGCGCTCGTCGAAGCGGCCTGCGAGCGTCTCTTGGCCGCGTTGGAAACGCACGCCGTGACGTGAGTTTTGTACGACACCCGTCGAAACCGCGCCGATTCATGCGGAAACGCGTCGTTATCAAGTTGTCAAAGACCCGCGGCGACGCTTGAGCGTCGTGCTGCCCGACTCGTCACCCGCGGCGGCGGGCCGCCGTAATCGAGCCAGGCCCCGGCCGACCACGCGGCCCAGGTTATGTCGGCGATCCTGACGGCAAACTCATTTACACGCCTCTCTGGACCACTCAAGAATCCTTCGGCACGTTTTTAGGCAGCCAAGACCACGAGCACGTTTCGGCAATAATTCTCGCTTCGCGCGCCGAAGTCATTGCCTTCTTGGAGCTCATACCGCCGAGGGTCTTAGAAGTCGCGATTGATCCCGACCGTAAGAGCAACACCGTCTTCTTGCTGATCGGCGAGATACTGAAACACCTCAAGTCAGCCCCACTCCCAAAACAAAAGGGGCGCTAAACGGCGCACGAAGAGGTGGCTGGCTCACGACAAAAAAGGCCGGCTCGATCACGATGGCGGCGTTGACGCAGATCCTGACGCACCTGATGAGTCAGGCGATTGGCATCTGAGCGACTGCCAGCGCCACCATCCGGCCTTGTATCGGTCGGGAGGAGATTGAACGCCAGAGATGCGGCGGCGCGTCTCTTCAACTCTCCCCGCCCTACCGAGGCAAGAAGCGGCAGTGGCGGCTTGTCCGCGCCTCAGCGGTGCATGGCCGCCTTGATTCCGGCAATTTGCGAAGCGCTGCAGCCGAACTCGTTCGCCAGGGCATACACGTCGCCGTCACCCCGCTCGAGTCGCGTTCGCAGTTCGACCTTTTCAGCTTCGGTCAGGTCACGCTGTTTTGGCTTTGGATATCTCCGCAGTTCCGGGTCATCCCGTTCGGCAATCAGGACTGAGGCGTTGTAGAAGCGGACGGGAATGCTTCTCGTTGCGGAAGCCGCAAAACCTTTGGCGGAAGTGGTTTGCGACTTCAGCCAATGGTGGGGTTTTTATCCACTTCGGCAGCGCGCTGCCAAAGTGACGGCGCCTCGTGCCTTCCGGCGGGACGCGCCGATGCGACACGCGTGTCGCATGGTCGTGAAGCAACTGCTTTCCGCTACGCGGCAGTTTGGCCGCGCGGCCAAAGCGACGTCGGCCCGTTTAGTCTCCGGCAGCAGGTGCCGATACGGCACGGCCCAACAGCTTTCCTCTCGCTCCAGCGAACGGGCTACGGTGGCAAATGCGTCGCGCGCGACGCTTTTGCCGGCGGCAGGCGCCGACGCGACACGCGTGTCGCCGCGCGTGCAAAGACAGTCTGGCAAGGTCAAGCCGAAAGCGGCGCCACGCCCCTCACCCCGGCCCTCTCCCAGTGGGAGAGGGAGCTTGCGTCGCGCGCGACGCATCTGCCGGCGGCAGGCGCCGAGGCGACACGCGTGTCGCCGCGCGTGCGAAGGCAATCTGGCAAGGTCGAGCCGAAAGCGGCGCCACGCCTTTCACCCCGGCCCTCTCCCAATGGGAGAGGAGGTTGCGCCGCGCGCGGCGCATCTGCCGGCGGCCAATCTGTTTGACAATTGCGGGCAAACTCGTATGCTGAAAGCCGTGCGGTAGGAACAGAGGCTTCATTTCAGAACTGCACCGATCGACTGCTCTGCCGCGCACACAGCGGCGACCTCGCACGGCAGCCCTCACCGGCCGCCGGGCATCGGCCGTCGAATATCCCGTTGTTGAACCGTGGAAGCGGAAGTTTCTCACTCGTGGGAGGCCGGCCATGCGGAAGAGCGGAGGCGGGGCGCAAGTCGTTGATGATGTCAAGGCGGCGGCAAGCACGCCGCGGCTGCAACCGCCTGCGGGCACCCCGGCAGGCCCGGTCAAGCAGCGCCCCTCGGACCCGCTTCACGAGCTGGCCCTTCGCAAGCGGAAAGCGCATAGGTCTTCGCGGCGTTCCGTCGCGCCGCCCGCCGCGCCGCCGCCCGCCACCGAGGGCGCGTGTCAGAGTCTGCCCGCCAGAGCGGGGTCGACCTCGGTCCGTGCGACGCTGTTGGCGTTCCGCCGACATTGGAACGGCCATCGGCAACGCGAAGTTCCTTGTTGGCTGGCGAGCCTGGTGTTGCACCTGTTGGCGGTGGTGTCCCTCGGCTCGCTCACGATTCCCGTCAGCCGGAATCGCACGGTAATGTCGCTGTTGCTCACCTTCGGCGAGATCGACGCGCCGGCCGACAACGCGCCGGTCGAGCTGCTGGCGACGGCGCAGCTTACCCCGGTCGAAGAGCCCTTGGAAGTGCCCGCGACCGATCTGTCGGCCGATCCTGCCGTCGCTATGCACATCGCGGATCAAACGCCGCCCAAAGTTCCCCCGCCGCGCGCGTCGTCACCCGGTACGCCGGACGTCGAAGCGAAGAGCCAAGCGGCCGGCGCGACGCCGAGCGCCAAGCCGCCCGGACAATCGGACCTCGCGGACGGCGGCGACGAAACACTCGTCTCTGAAACGACCGAGAACGCGCACGACGAGATTGTCGAGAAGTTCATCGAGTTCGACGTGGGCCGCTTGACCGGCGCCGAAGGCGCGAAGGCCCGCACCGATTTCGACCGGCTTGGCGCCGAGGCGATTCGCTCGCTGGTCCGCGGGCTGAACAAGTCGGCGTCGATCCATGCGAGCTGCCCGGTGATGGTCATCGCCTCCAAGATCGAGACGCTGCTGCGTGAGAACCCCGACCCCGCCTTGCTGCGGTATGCGTTAGAGAATATCGGCCGCGGCGTGCCGCGAAACGCTACGCACATCGGTCGCTTGCGGTCCCTGCTGGCCCAACTGCGTCCGCCGCGGCCGGGCAGCCCATCGCCGAAACTGTCGAACCTGTTGGCTTCGCTGAAGGCCCGCGATCGCCAAAGCGTGCTCGCCGGCATCCGGGCGGTCGTCGCCGAAGGCGGCCAGTTGGCCGACTTTGAGAGGCGCGGGGCCGCGTGGGGGCTGATCCGGCTGCTGACGCACCGCGACGCCGCGCTGCGAAGCGCGGCGCACCAGGCCCTGGTCGCCCTGGCCGGCGGCACCGACTGCGGCCCAGCCAACGACCGCCGGCCGGGCGATCGCTTTGCCGCGGCCGGTCGGTGGTCGCTGCACTTCGACGAGGAGCGTTATCAGGCCACCGCCGAGTCGGTGCTCAAGAACGCCCAGCATCTCGCCGATGCGGGGAAGCGCGACGCGGCCCGAAAGCAGTTCCAAAAACTTGCCCGCGAATATCCCGGCAGCACCGCGGCGGAGAAAGCGGACGAGTACCTGGACGGCGCGAAAACTTTCGCCCTCAAGTGACGAGCGATACATGATGCGCGGGCTGTTGCGAGCGGGTCTGGTCGTTGGTCTGGCGGTGTTGGCTTGCCTGGGTTGGTGGCGCACCGGCCCGGATTACTCGTCGGCCCGCACAAACCTGAAGGGTAAGCGAGGGGTAACGACGGACATACCTCGCTCACGCTTCGGGTTTGCGTCGCCCGCGGCGCACATCCACGGCCGAGTGTCGGCGGGACCGCGGCCCGTTGCCAGCGCGCGGGTGCGGCTGAAAGGCGATGCCGCGTGTGTATTGACCGATGAGTCCGGACGATTCCAACTCGACGCGCCGCCACGCGACGGCCACACCGTCACCGCGGCCAAAGACGGGTATCTCATCGCCGGCGTGCCCGCTTCCGCCGGCCCGCTCGAAATTCGGCTGACCCCGTTGCCTGCCGCGGACTGCGGCGACTATCAATGGGTCGGTCCCGCGCCAAGTTCCGCGGCGGGCGGCGCCTGCGGCAATTGTCACCAACCGATCTACGAAGAGTGGCGATCGGACGGGCACGCGCAATCGGCCGTCAGCCGACGCTTTCAAGACACGCTCGACGTCCTGGCGCAAGATTATCCCGAAGGCGTCGCCGTCTGCTGGAGTTGTCACGCCCCATCGCTGGAGCCCGACCGAGTGACGTTTGATCTTCGCCGCATGTCGGGCGTGGTCGCCGCGGGCGTCCATTGCGACTTTTGCCACAAGATTCGCGAGGCGAACTTCGAACACGCCGGCGTGACGCACGGGCGTTTTGGATATGACCTGTTGCGGCCCGCCGACGGGCAACTCTTTTTCGGCCCGCTCGACGACGTCAACCGCGGCGAAGACGCCTACTCGCCGCTGATGAGCGAAAGTCGATTCTGCGCCGCCTGCCATGAGGGGACGCTGTTCGGAGTTCACGTCTATGGCACCTGGTCGGAATGGCTCGCCAGCCCCGCCCGGCGACAGGGCCGCCAATGTCAGACGTGCCACATGGCGCCGTCGGGAGTGCTGACGAATGTCGCGCCCGCCTCGGGTGGAATCGAGCGCGACCCGCAAACGCTCGCCAGCCACACGTTCTTGCCCGGCGGACGCGAGGCGATGTTGCGGCGGGCACTCGACGTGTCGGCTGACATCGACCGGCGGCCGTCGAGCGTGGAAGTGTCCGTGCGGCTCGACGCGCGTGACGTGGGTCACCGGCTGCCGACCGGGTTTATCGACCGGCAGCTTCTGTTGGTGGTCGAGGCGCTCGACGCTGAAGGGCAAGCGGCCAGGTTGCTGATTGGTCGCCGTTTGCCAGCGGCGGCCGGCAAGGAGCTGTCGGGCAAGGCGGGCCGGCTATTCGCCAAGTTGTTGACGGATGCCGACGGCGAGTCGCCGGCTCCCTTTTGGCGTGCCGGCGTGTCGATGAGCGACACGCGGTTGTCGCCCGAAGAGCCGCTGGACTGCGATTTCAGCTTCCCGGCCGATGCGGCGTTGGTTCGAGTTCGCCTGATCTATCGCCGCTCTTGGCAGGATCCGGCCGACGGCGAAACGGTCGTTTACGACCGGTCGTTCCCGTGCCGAGCTACCTGATCGATACCGTGTTGGGCAGCCGTTCATGCCGGACTATATCGCGTGATCCACGGCACGCGGTCGAAATCAGCATCGTGACTGGCGATCGATGAAAGTCCGAATTGCTGCATCATCGCTACTATCAGCGCGTCGCCACTGAGGAGGCAATATTGTTGGCTGATCGCCGCTGCGGCAGAAACCACAGAGGCTTGCGGTACGAGAATCTGCACGCCTAACCGTGGAATCTCGTCCACCGCTTGCCGAAAGAGGGTCAAGCTTCTGATTTCCAGGGCATTTTTCCAAACGCTGCGCAATGCCGGCGGCGGGCCATCCGTTTCGATGGATCGCCTCTGTCGTCATCAACCGGTGTGCCACATCGGTCATCACGTGTGTTGAAGCGAAGCCATGCACGTCCCCGTGCTCAACCCGATCGCACAGATCGGTGCATGCCGCCTTGAATACGGGGTGCGGCGTAAAGTGATAGACAAACGTGTTCGCGTCGATAAAGAGCGATGCGCCTTTGGGAATGTCGGCAAAAATCACGGCGATTCCTCAATGCCGAACTCGGGGTCCAACGCAAGACGCTCGACGGTGGCCGCATCGCCGGTCCATCCCAGCATGCCTGAAGTCGCCTTCGCGCGGCTTGCGGCCGGGTCTGAGGGCTGTCGCCCGGCCATTGTCTGAATGGAAACCTGCACGCGCTCATGCTCCGCCAAGGGCAATGGCTGCTCTGGTTTGAGCACGCCGTTTTCGTAGACCGCTTGAATCAACAATGACTGCATGACGTACCATCCTTCTTGCTAACGAACGAGCCACCGGTAACGCATTATAACCGGCGATGAAATAGCTTGCCCATCGTCCACTGCCTCACGTATCCGCTCTATGATCTGCCGCAACTCGATAAGGCGTTCGCCGCTTGCTTCCCTGATTGGCGATTGCTGGCGTCTCGGCCGCGTGCAGTTCATCTTTCGTCCGCTGGCGCGCGAACGGCCGTCAGCGTCTCGTAGGCAATTGGCCCAATGCTCAACAGCCGGAACGCTTCGCTTCCGGCAAGCTGCAAACCACACTCGGCCAGGTGGCGGCGGTAGTCATAGATCGGGTGCAGCGGCACCAGACCCGCCGCCCAAAAAATCACGTTGGCCAAGCGGCTGTAGGCCCGCTGAAGGCGCCGCGAAATGACGTTGCCTTGGGGCAGGGCCAGGTCGGCGATCAGCAGCTTGCCGCCCGGCCGCACCTGGGTGGCCAGATGGGCGAGCATCGCGCGCATCGACGGCCCGTTCAGACAGTTCAATACGAAATTGGCCGTCACCACGTCGTAGTGGCCCGGTCGATGGTGATCGAAGGCGTTGCCGCATACGATCTCCGCCGAATGCCCTTCGCCGCCCAGCCGCGCTTCGAGCCGCGAGAGCATGGCCGACGACAGATCGAGACAAGTCAGCCGGGCGCCGAGCCGGGCGGCCTCGACGGCGTCTTCGCCGGCGCCGACGCCGACGTAGAGCACGCGGTCGCCAGGCCGCATCGCGCCAAGCTGCGCCCGCTTGGCGGCGGCAATCTGTCCGGCGGAGTAGACGTTCGCCACGGCTTCGTAAAACGCGGCGACGCGCGTGTAGCTGCGGCCCCGCTCGGCGTGCCCCTTTCGCGTCCGCCGCCGCCTCACTGACGCCTTCTGGATTGTGGACGCTTGGTGGTTCATGGAATCGTCTCCGGTTGGAGGATGGCTTCGTCGACCGCCGATCGGAAAATGCCGGCCACCTGCCCGACACAAGGCGGTTCGAGCAGGTCGAGATGCTCGAAGGGCAGTTCGTGCAAGCAGATCGTTTGGCACCGCTGCCGCCACTCGCGAAAAGGATGATACTTGCCTTGGGCGTCGGCGCCGACGACGAGCGTCAGCGGCCCGCCGTCGTCGGGCGGGCTGTAGTGATAGGCGGCCTCGACGTTGGCCCAGAAGGTGTCGAAGATTCTACGCGAGAGTTTCTCGTCGGAGGCGGTGGGCAAAAGCCGGCGTCCTTCATGCCGGCACAACCGCGCGTGCATCCGCTGGCGATCGGCGTGTTTCCACATGAAAGCCGGCACGTCGTCGGTCGATACAAAGCGGCGCAAAAGCTGGAACGAAAGCAGCACGCCCGCGTCGATCAGCACCAGGAGCGGCACCGGGCGGTCCGCCTCGCGCAAGCGGTGAGCCATCTGGTAGGCCACCAAGCCGCCCAGCGACCAACCGGCCAGCAGGTAAGGACCGTCCGGCTGGATGCGCAGCACGTCGTCCAGGTAGCGCTCGGCCATCGCCTCAATCGTCGTCAACGGCCGTTCATCGCCAACGAGCGCCGGCGACTCGAGGCCATAGCACGGCTGGCCGTGGCCGAGCGTCTGCGCCAAGCGGCGATAACAAACCACGCTGCCGCCGGCCGGATGAACGAGGAACAACGGCGGACGCTGGCCACCGGTCTCCAGCGGCACGGCCGTCGATGGTGCTTCGTGGCGGGTTTCGCTCGCCAGCAGTCGTGCCAATGCGCCAACGTTCGAGTTCGCCAGCAACTGGCCGAGGGAGACCCTTCGCCCGAAGCGGCGCTCGATGCGGATGAGCAGCTCCGCGGCCCGCAACGAATCGCCGCCCAACTGAAAGAAGTCGTCGTTCCTGCCGACCTCCGGGGTGTGCAACAACTCCTGAAACAGATCGCGCACCTGCCCATCGAAAGCGGACCGCGTAGGGGGCGCCGACGGAGTCGCAATCTTCGTCGCTTCCAATGCGAGCAGCGCCGGCTCGTCGAGCTTGCCATTGGGCGAGAGCGGCCAGCGATCGACGAGCGTGAGCGACGAGGGAACGAGGGCGACCGGCAGCCGCGCGTGCAGCCAAGCGCGCAGCTCGTTGGCTGCCAGAGCGGCGCCGGCGCGAGGGACCGCGAAGCAGGCCAGTCGCGCGGCGGGGCGGTCGTGCGCCGCGACCGTGGCGGCCGCCAGGACCTTCGGGTGGGCCTCCAGCGCGGCGGTGATTTCGTCGAGTTCGATGCGGACGCCGCGTATTTTGATTTGCCGATCGGTCCGCCCCAGGAATTCAAGCTGGCCGTCGGCGCGGCGGCGCACCAGATCGCCTGTGCGGTATAACCGCCCATCGCGCCGCCGGACGAGCGGATGCTGGATGAACTTTTCCGCGGTCAACTCCGGTCGATTCAGATAACCGCGTGCCAGCCCCGGCCCCGCGATGCATAATTCGCCCGCGTCGCCCTTGGCGACGGGCCGCAATTGCCGGTCGAGCACGAGCAGCTCGACGCCCGGCAACGGGTCGCCCAAGGGCGGCGCCGGCTGGTCGCCGCGGGGACATTCGCAGGCCGTGGCGCAAACCGTGGCTTCGGTGGGACCGTAGGCGTTGATCAGCCGGCGCCCGACCGACCATTGAGAGGCCAAGGCGGCGCCGCACGCTTCGCCCGCCACGACCAACGTCGTCAGAGAAGGCAGATCGGGCGGGCCGAGCATCGACAACACCGACGGCGGCAGCGTGAGCGTATCGATCCGATGCTCGTCGATGGTACGGCGCAGTTGTTCGCCCGGCAGCAACTCTGCGGCGTCGGCCAACACCAGGCTGGCGCCGCTGGTCAGCGTGCCGAAGATTTCCCAAACCGCCGCGTCGAAGGCCAGGCTGGCGAATTGCAGCACCCGTCGTCCCGGCCGCAGCCGCAACAGGCCGCGCTCGGCCGCGATAAGGTTGGCCAACCCGCCGTGGGTCAGCAACGCGGCCTTGGGCTGTCCGCTCGAACCCGAAGTATAGATCGCATAAGCCAGCCGCCTGCCGTCGGACGTGGCGGGCCGACGTGCCGCGGCGCACTGACCGACGATCATCAGTCCGTCGCGATGGCGCCAGCCGACCGACCCGCGCGGCGACGGCAGAGAGTCGAGCAGGGCCTGATGGGTGACGCACCATTGCGGCCGGGCGTCGGCCAGCATGAATTCGAGCCGCCGCCGCGGATAGCCGGGATCGAACGGCAGAAACGCCCCGCCTGCCTTGAGCACGGCCAGCAGCGAGACGACCATGTCGAGCGACCGCTCCAGGGCCACGCCCACCAGGCATTCGGGCCCGACGCCCAACTCAGCCAGCACACCGGCCAAGGCATTGGCCCGCTGGTCGAGCTGGGCATAGCTGAGCGAACGGTTGCCGTAAACAACGGCGGTCGCGCCGGGCGTGGCGGCCGCTTGAAGCTCAAACGCTTCGTGCGCCGGCGGGAAGCCTCGCCTGTGACGTGGCGGACGCAGAGCGCGTGCTGCGCGGTGGATTGTGCCGGCTGGCCCGATCATGTTGAGAGTGCGCCTACGGTGGAATCTGCGAGTTCGATGACGCGGGTGGCGCTTCGCATGCCGGCCGGGCAGTGCGAGGGCGACTCGTCATCGAAAACGTAGGTCAGCCGGGGCAGGCGTCAATCGACATTTACGGCCTGCCGTCTCCCATCTTTCATCCTTCTTTCTGTGCTTATTCTTCCTCAGGCTCTCGTCCGTAGTCCGGTTCTTCGTCCTCGCGTTCGACGGGTACCGTGTATTCCTCGCCCAGCCAGCGGCCGAGATCGATCCGCCGGCAACGCTCGCTGCAAAAAGGCAGGAAGGTCGACTGGCTGCTATCGAACCGCTTGCGACAGATCGGGCAACGCACGAGTGGCATGGCGAAATCCATCAATCCACGAGTGACCGAGCGTTAGTCTTTGCGTTTCGCCTTTTTCTCGCTCTTGGCGGTGGAACCGTTGCCGCCGGCCTTCGTTTCCGAAGTCTTCGACTCCGAGCTCTTCGATTCGGACTTGGATTCGCTGGCCGGCTTATCGGCCTCGGCCCGCTTCTTGTACGACTCGCTACGGTAGTCCGTCTGATAGAAGCCCGATCCTTTGAACACAATCGCGGCGCCCGCGCCGATCAATCGCCGCAGCTTCCGCTTCTTGCACTCGGGGCACTTCTTCTCCGGCTCGGCCGTGATCGATTGGAAAAGCTCGAACTTGTGGTCGCAAGCGTCGCAAACGTAGTCGTAGGTAGGCATGAATTGACGAATCTGTCTTAGACCTAATCGGTTCCATTACCATCCGCCGGTGGCGTCGAAACAATCACCTGTGCGGGCCGCAATACGCGGTCGTGAACTTGATAGCCGTCTTGCGCGACCTGCACCACCGTGTTGGGCGGAAATTCACCCGTAGGCTGCTGCATGATCGCCGCGTGCAAGTGCGGATCGAACGGTTTGTGCCACGCCTCGATGCGTTGGCAGTGGTGCCGCGACAACACGTTCTCGAGCTGTTGCGCAACCATTTTGAAGCCGGCCAGCAACCCACTCGCATCCGGCGATTTCGCGGCCGCCTGGATGGCACGCTGCACGTTGTCGAGCACCGGCAACAGGTCGCCGAGCAACGGCAACTGCGCATAACGCCGCTCGTCGTCCATCTCCTTGCGCATGCGCTTGCGGTAGTTGTCCAGCTCGGCCTGCGCCCGCAACGCGCGATCTTTGGCGGCGGCCAGCTCCCGCCGCAGCGCGGCGGCATCGTCGGGCGACGTGGCCGCCGACTCTTCCGTCACCACGTTGGCGGCAGCGGCCGCTTCAGAGGTTGAATCGTTGGTTTCTTGATCGTTCATGGTCGTCACCCCGTTCGTTCGCCGCTCGGCTCCTCAGCCGGCATAAAGTAGTCCTTGAGCTTCTCGAAAAAGCTCTTGCGATGCGCGCTCACATTCGCCCGCTCCTCCTCGGCCAACTCTCGCAGCAACTCTTCTTGCCGCGGCGTCAACGTCTTAGGCACTTCCAGGCTGACCTGCACCAGCAGATCGCCCTGGCCGCGTTGTCTTGGATCTGGCATGCCGCGGCCACGCAAGCGGAACACGTCGCCCGGCTGCGTGCCCGGAGGTATGTCCAACTCCTCGCGGCCGTCGAGCGTGGGCACGTCGATCTTCGAGCCCAGCGTCGCCTGCGAATAAGTAAGCGGGATCTGACACACCAGATGCTGCCCCTCGCGATGAAAGAGCGAATGTTCCTTCACCGTGATGAAGCAGTAGCAGTCGCCCGGCGTGCCGCCCTCGGCGCTCTGATTGCCTTCGCCGCCCAAACGCAACCGCGTGTCGTTGTCGACGCCCGGCGGAATGCGGACCTCGCGTTCCACCCTACGCCGCATCTGTCCCTCGCCACGGCAGGCCGGGCAAGGTTCTTTGATCGTGCTGCCGGCGCCGCGGCAGGCCGGACACGTCGTTTGCACGCGGAAGATGCCGGTGGTCTGGATCACTTGCCCTTGGCCGCCGCAATAGCGGCATTTTTCGGGCTTCGTTCCGGGCTTGGCCCCCGAGCCGCGGCACTCTTCGCAGCGTTCCAGACGCTCCAAGCGGATCTTCTTGGTCGCGCCGCGTGCCGCCTCCAGCAGGTCGAGCGTGACGTCGGCCCGCACGTCGCTGCCGCGGCGTGCGCGTCGTCCACGTCCCCGCCGCCCGCCGCCGAAAATCTCGCCGAACAGCCCTTCGCCGAAAATGTCGCCAAAGGCCTCGAAGACATCGTTCACGTCGGTGAAGTGCGGGGCGCCACCCGGCCCCTCGACGCCGGCGTGCCCGTAGCGATCGTAACGGGCGCGCTTGTCCGGGTCGCTGAGCACCTCGAACGCCTCGGCGCACTCTTTGAAGCGGGCCACCGCCTCTTCGTTGCCCGGATTCTTATCGGGATGGTACTGGATCGCCAGCTTGCGATAGGCGGCCGCGATCTCCTTGTCGGAGACCGTTCGCGCGACCCCCAGCACCTCATAGTAATCGCGTTTGCCTGCCATAGTCACCATAGCTGTCGCCGGTCGCTCTTATCCGTTCCTGAATTATAGGCCCCACTTACGAACCGCGGACAGGCGAGTTTTTTTCCGCAACATGAACTGTTCGCGACGTCGTAGGGTGGGACCAGCGAGCTCGCGAGCGCCGGCCCACCGACGAAGGGTTCAGGGTTCAGGGTTCAGGGTTCAGGGTTCAGAAACATTTGAATTGACCTTTGCCTGATGCCTCGAATCGGTGGGCCGGCGCTCGCAAGCTCTCTGGTCCCACCTTACGCCTTTGCGATGCGCCTCCGCGCCGCGAACGGGCCACTCCATCGCTGAAGTGGCCCGTGCGTACGTCTCCGCCGTCCCGTGTCCGCAGCCACTGACAACTGACCACGGACAACGGACGCTCAGCGGACAGATCCCTCAATCCGCGTCTTTTTCTTGTCGTCCTTGTCGAAGTTCGTGACCATGGCCTCGGTGGTGAGCATCAGGGCCGCGATGCTGGCCGCGTTGCTCAAGGCGCTGCGGACCACCTTCAACGGGTCGATGATGCCCGCCTTGTACATATCGACGTACTCGGCCTTGTTGGCGTCGTAACCCACGTTGACCGGCTTGCGGCTGATCTCGTCGGCCACAACCGAGCCGTCGATGCCGCAGTTGTCGACAATCTGCTTCATCGGTGCGGCCAAGGCATGCAGCACGATATCGACGCCGATCTTCTCGTCGCCCTTGGCGCTGCCGCGGGCCTTTTCGATGGCCTCTTTGCAGCGCAGCAGGGCCACGCCGCCGCCGGGCAAAATGCCCTCTTCCACCGCCGCGCGCGTGGCGTGCAGGGCGTCTTCGACGCGGGCCTTCTTCTGCTTCATGTCGGCCTCGCTGCTGGCCCCCACCGAAATGATGGCCACGCCGCCGGTCAGCTTGGCCAGACGCTCTTGGAACTTCTCCCGATCGTACTCGCTCTCGGTGTCCTCGATCTGGTTGCGAATCTGCTGGATGCGGTTCTTGATTTCATCCTGCTTGCCGGCGCCTTGCACGATCGTCGTGTCGTTCTTGTCGACCGTGATCTGCTTGGCGCGGCCGAGCTGA
Organism: Pirellulales bacterium; assembly: GCA_035533075.1. NCBI lineage: Bacteria > Pseudomonadati > Planctomycetota > Planctomycetia > Pirellulales > Pirellulales bacterium. Next base: position 31,806 of record DATLUO010000001.1, read on the forward strand.
CCGATCTCCAGGTTCTCCAGCTTGATGCCCAGATCCTCGCTGATCAGCGTGCCGCCGGTGAGCACCGCCAGGTCGCCCAGCATCGCCTTGCGGCGGTCGCCGAAACCGGGGGCCTTCACCGCGCAGATATTGAGGATGCCGCGGAGCTTGTTCACCACCAACGTCGTCAGGGCGTCGCCCTCCACGTCTTCGGCGATGATCAACAGCGGCTTGCCCGTCTGGCTCACCTTCTCCAAAATCGGAATCAGGTCGCGCAGGCTGCCGATCTTCTTCTCGTGAATCAGGATGAAGGCGTCGTTGAGCAGGCAATCCATCTCGGCCGGACGGTTGATGAAGTACGGCGAAATGTAGCCTTTGTCGAACTGCATCCCTTCCACCAGCTCGAGCGTGGTCTCGGTGGCCTTGCCTTCCTCGACGGTGATCACGCCGTCTTTGCCCACCTTCTCCATCGCGTCGGCCAAAAGATTGCCGATGTCGGTGTCGTTGTTGGCGCTGATGGAGCCGACCTGGGCGATCTCGGCCTTGCTCGAAACCGGCTTGGCCATGCTCTTGAGCTGCTCGATGGCCGCATCAACGGCCTTCTCGATGCCTCGCCGCACCGCCATGGGATTGCTGCCGGCGGCGATGTTGCGGGTGCCTTCCTTGAAGATGGCACGGGCCAGCACGGTCGCCGTGGTGGTGCCGTCGCCCGCCACGTCGGAAGTTTTGGAGGCCACTTCGTTCACGAGCTTGGCGCCCATATTCTCGAAGCGGTCTTCCAGCTCGACCTCTTTGCTGACGGTCACGCCGTCTTTGGTCACGGTCGGACCGCCGAACGACTTGTCGATAATCACATTGCGGCCCGTCGGTCCCATGGTGATGGCGACCGCATCGGCCAGTTTTTCCACACCCTTGAGCATTTTCGCTCGGGCGCTGTCTTCGAAGAGTAATTGCTTGGGCACGGTTATGGGTTCCTTGGTTCTTAAGAATCGTTGTTCTGTAGGGAACGCACTCCGTGGCGTTCCGTGTTCTGTAGGGAACGCACTCCGTGGCGTTCCGTGAATCGAGAAAAGACGTCAACTCGCTCATCGCGGAACGGCACGGAGTCCGTTCCCTACAGAGCGGGGCCAGCAAGGCAGCCTACGCCAGCACCTTGGCCAAAATGTCCGCCTCGCGCAGGATCTTCACATCCTGGCCGTTCAGCTCGATCTCGGTGCCGGAGTACTTGCCGTAGATCACTTCGTCGCCGATCTTGACCGACATCGTGCCGCGCTCGCCGCTGTCCATCAGCTTGCCGGGTCCAGTGGCGATCACGGTGCCGCGCTGCGGCTTTTCCTTGGCGGTGTCGGGCAGCACGATGCCGCCGGCGGTCATCTGTTCGGCCTCCATGGGTTCCACAACAACGCGATCATCGAGCGGACGCAGTTTGGCTTCTTTCATAATTAGGTCCCTTGTCTAAGTTCATGCTTGGATCGTTGGAAAGGCGTCAGGCGTCAGGCATCAGGCGTCAGGAAGTCACACCAAGCGCCTGACGCCTGATGCCTGGCGCCTCTCGCCTGTTTACATCCCCATGTCTCCCATTCCCATGCCACCCATGCCACCCATTCCGCCCATGCCACCACCCATTCCACCCATGCCGTGGTCGTGGTGGCCGCCCGCCTCAGGCTCTTCTTCCTTGGGAATCTCGGTCACGAGCGACTCGGTGGTCAACATCAGCGAAGCCACGCTGGCCGCGTTTTGCAAGGCGGTGCGGACCACCTTGGCCGGGTCGATGATGCCCGCGGCGACCAGGTCGGTGTAGGTGCCCTTGTCGGCGTCGTAGCCTTCGTTCTTGTTCTTCAACTGGCGGACGCGATTGACGACCACGGCACCGTCGGCGCCCGCGTTGTCGGCGATGCAACGCAAGGGATAGTCGAGCACGTTTTTGACGATGCGGGCACCGAGCAGCTCATCGCCTTCCAGGTCGAGTTTCTCCAGCGACTTCTCGCTGCGAATCAGGGCCACGCCGCCGCCGGGCACAATCCCTTCTTCCAGCGCGGCTTGCACGGCCGACTTGGCGTCTTCGAGCAAGTGCTTGCGCTCTTTCATCTCGGTCTCGGTGGCGGCGCCACAGTTGATCTGGGCCACGCCGCCCGAAAGCTTGGCCAGCCGCTCTTGCAGCTTCTCGCGATCGTACTCGCTGTCCGTCACCTCGATTTCGCGGCGAATCTGCTCGGCGCGGCCGTCGATGTCGGCCTTTTTGCCGGCGCCTTCGATGATCGTCGTGTTCTCGGCGTTGATGATGACCTTCTTGGCCCGGCCCAGGTCGGTCAGCTTGACCGAGTCGAGCGAGATGCCGAGATCCTTGAAGATGGCCGTGCCCGCGGTGAGCGTGGCAATATCGCCCAGCATCGCCTTGCGACGGTCGCCGTAGCCGGGGGCCTTGACGGCACAGGCACTGAGAATGCCCCGCATCTTGTTGACCACCAGCGTGGCCAACGCTTCGCCTTCGAGATCCTCGGCGATGACCAGCAGGGGCTTGTTGGCCTTGCTGATCGCCTCCAGCAGCGGAACGAGGTTCTTGGCGTTCGAGATCTTCTCTTCGTAGATCAGGATGTAGCAGTTCTCCAGCTCGACCGTTTGATCGTCCTGGTTGGTGACGAAGTGCGGCGAAAGGTAGCCGCGATCGAACTGCATGCCTTCGACCACTTCAACGGTCGTCTCGGACTGCCGGCCCTCCTCAATGGTAATCACGCCGTCTTTGCCGACCTTCAAGAAGGCGTCGGAGAGCACGTCACCGATGCTGGGATCGTTGTTGCCGGCGATGGTGGCGATTTGCCGCAGCTCGGTCTTGTTCTTTTCGTTGATGGGCGTGGCCAACTTGGCGACCGCCTCGACGACCCGGGCCGTGGCCTTCGTGATGCCTCGCGAGAGGGCCATCGGATCGGCCCCGGCGGCGATCATCTTCAGACCTTCGCGAAAGATGGCTTCGGCCAGCACGGTGGCCGTGGTGGTGCCGTCGCCGGCCACGTCGTTGGTCTTGCTGGCGGCTTCCTTGACGAGCTGGGCGCCCAGGTTCTCGAAAGGATCGTCCAGTTCGATGTCTTCGGCGACGGTGACGCCGTCTTTGGTTACCTTGGGCGAACCCCAACCTTTGTCGAGCACGGCGTTGCGGCCGCGGGGGCCGAGGGTGCTGCTGACCGCACGGGCCAACTTCGAGGCGCCGGCCAACAGCGGCTGCCGTGCTTCGTCATCAAAGACCATCTGCTTTGCCACAGTGGTTTCCTCCTGGTTTTAGGCGATAAAAACGGTGATTGTTCTGTTGTCAAAAAGCGTCCGGGCGACTCAAGCTTGACCACAATTGGCAGCCGAACGCCCGCGCGACAAGGCCCCAAACGCACACCCCGTGCCAGAGCGAGTGTTGTAATCATAACTCCTGACTGCATAGGAAGTTGTAACGCGGTCTGGCGGATTTCGGCGTCGGCCTCCGACCGTGGGCGATATGTCAAATTGGCAGCCTTCGGGGTTCAGGGTTCAGGGTTCAGGGTTCAGGGTTCATGGTTCAGGAGACGGCAGCCACGCGACTATCCGGCTTCGCGCAGGGCATCGACGATCACTTCGTACCAGTTTTGTGCCTTATCGGGCGTCCCCAATTCCTCGTGTTCTATCGAAGATGCGCAACTCGCCGCCGCTAATTCTTCGCGTTCCTTCGAAGACGCGCAACTCGCCGTCCCCAATTCCTCGCGTTCCATCGAAGTCGCGCAACTCGCCGTCCCCAATTCCTCGGCTTCCTTCGAAGATGCGCAACTCGCCGTCCCCAATTCCTCGCGTTCCATCGAAGACGCGCAACTCGCCGTCCAATTCCTCGCGTTCCAGCGAAGACGCGCAACTCGCCGTCCCCAATTCCTCGCGTTCCAGCGAAGATGCGCAACTCGCGACCCCTAATTCCTCTCTCCCTCTCTCCGTCGCTCCGTCTCCCCCGCTCTCCCTCTCTGGGGCTTGGGGCTTGGATTCTTCCTGAACCCTGAACCTTTGTATGCCCGAAGTGGCTCGGGTTGTGTCGGGAACGGTTCGTGTCTTCCCGCGTTGTACGAGCAAAGTGGCTTGGGTTGTGTTCGCGACAAACAGGCTGAACCGCCAGATTTGATGTAACTCTCTAACCATCAAATGGTTGCGTCGTTTTGGCATATTTGCACGGCATCGCGGGAAACGCGGCGGTGGTGCCGCATGGCGACGAGGTTACACCCTGGATTCAGGCTTTTTTTCACCCAACGCCTTGCCGGCCGGCCAGCATCGCCCCATATTCGGCGAATGGTGAAACTCGGCCGACCAGTGGGCCAGAAAAGGTGTCGGGAACCGTTTTCTTGACGGGCAGGGCCTCATGGATTATCATTTCCGTTTATGGGAAGACCACATCGAGCTAGCGAAGGCGGGTTCGTCTACCACGTGCTGAACCGTGGCAACGCGGGCATGACCGTGTTCGACGATCAGGGCGACTTCGATGCCTTCGAGAAAGTTTTGGCCGAGGCGGTCGAGCGGACCGACACGCGACTGCTGGCCTATTGCCTGCTGCCAAACCACTGGCACTTGCTCGTCTGGCCGCGGAAGAAAGGCGAACTCTCGCAGTTTGTCCGCTGGCTCACCCTGACCCATACGCAGCGGTGGCACGCGCATCGGCCCGACGTCGGCAATGGGCACGTCTATCAAGGCCGGTTCAAATCGTTCCCCGTTCAGGAGGACGAGCATTTCTACGCGGTCGCGCGGCACGTGGAGCGGAACGCCTTGCGCGCGAACCTCGTGCCTCGCGCCGAGGCGTGGCCCTGGTGTAGCCTGTACCGCTGGCTGCGCGGCACGGCCGACGACAAGCCCGTCCTAGCCTCTTGGCCCCTCCGGCGTAAATCTGGCTGGGTGGAATGGGTCAATGCCCCACCGAACGAGGCGGAGTTGACCGCGATTCGCCGCAGCGTGGAACGCGGCAACCCCTATGGAAGCGAGTCGTGGAATGAACGCACGATCCGGCGGCTCGGATTAGAATTGACCATCCGCCCCCGCGGTCGCCCAAGAAAGGAGCCGGCAGCCCATCAAAGCGGTTCCTGACATCCTGACACCTTTTCCGGTTCGATGGCGAACCGTACTACCGAGAGTCTGCGGAAGAATGCGGTTAGCGAACTTCGTTTTCGGCGGGCCGACCCGCTCGCTTTCTGATGATAGCAGATACGTGCTACAACGCTACGCCGTCAGCCAAGGTGGGCGACCGGATTGATAGGACCTATCTCTATTCCGCCAGCGTCGCAGCGAGACCTTTCGCCTGGTGATGAAATCGCGCGACGGCTTGCACCTTTGGTGGTGGCAACGCCAACGCTCGATCCCGATGGCGTTTTTTGACCGGTTTGAAGGCCAGGCCGTCTTCAATCCGCCCTACCCGTGACATCCGGCCAGTCGATGCCGAAGGCCTGCGCGACCAGCGCGTCGACCCTCGCTTCCAGCCGCTGACGCTCCTCACTGCTCAGCGTCTCTTGCACCAGCCGCCGGACGACTTTCACTACCTGCCGCGACGGCGCGGCATCGCGGTCGGGCAGCGGATACTCGGTGATGTACTGGGTCAGGTGACGCCTGCGCTGCGAATACAGCTTGTTTTGGAAGGCCAAGTCGTGGTACCGCGAGATCAGCGCCGAATTCGCGACTCGATGTTCTCTTTTCTGCTCAGCAGATACTTCCAGGTGGGCGACGATGCCGAAAAACGAACCGCACGCCGCCGGCCATCGACGACCTCGTGTGTATAAAGCACCCGCCTTTGCGGGCCAGTGGCTTCCAGCGGCCGCCATCGGGCGGCGTCTTCCTGCGAAAGGAGCGCCAGGAGATGCTGCGGGTCCGGCCGAATCTCGCCGGGCAGCGTCTCCCAATCGCGGCGGATGAAAACACCGTCGGCGGTGGTCTTGATGCCCACGCGCACTTTCGCCACCTCGCCGATCCGGCACCGCGCGGCGGCATCGACCATTGCGACCCAATCCGCTTCGCCGCCGGTGAGTAACGTCCACGGCTTGGTGTCGTCGTGACCGAGCGGCAGGTTGCAGCCGGCTCGAAGATCCACTCCCCGACGATCACGTTCTGCTGCCGTGGCATGCCCAGGGGCATCCGCGGACCGGCTTCAACCGGCGCTCGTGTTGGGCCTGGCGTTGTTGTTTGCGTCGCTCGCGGGCCTCGGCCAGTTTGCGATCGCGGGCGGCCAGGATGTCCTTGTCCCGGCAGCAGAGGAAATAAAACGTGCCGGCGATGTTGAGGTAGCTGACATCGACATGCCAGTGTTCGTCGGCGTTGCGTCGTGGCTTCGAGGCATCTCGAACGCGCGCGGAGAGGGAATAATAAAGGGCCTTCCCTACGCCTCGAAAGCGGTCGAGCAGCAATGCCTTGATCGGGGATCGGCTAACGGTAGGCTGCCTGGCTTTGAACCAGGTGATGGAGGTTCAAGTCCTTCTCCCCGAACTTTCGTCGCGATGGCCGTGTCCCAAGAACACCCGATCCGGGGCAGTTGCTGCTGGTAGTGATGCCTGGCTCTGAACCAGGAGGTCGTTGGTTCGATTCCAACCCCCGGAACTTTTTGACAGACAGTCCCGTGGCCTAGCAGCGAAGGCAGCACCCTTACAAGGTGACGATCGACAGTGCGAGTCTGTCCGGGACTACTTCGAACAGCGACGCGTCCCGGTACGCCAACAGGCAGAGCGGCTTGGCTTAAACCCAAGTGTTTGCGGGTTCGACTCCCGCCCGGCGCACTCGAAAACACAACTTGGCCCGTTCGTCTATCGGTTCAGGACACGAGCCCCTCAAGCTCGGAAGGCGGGTTCGACTCCCGCACGGGTCGCTTTGGCCAGGTGGCGCAACTGGAAGACGCACGACGCTCAGAACGTCGGCCCCTCGTGGGCGTGGGAGTTCGAGTCTCCCCTTGGTCACTTTGACGCAGGTGGGCCAGTGCTCAGTGGAGCCTCATAAGCTCCGCGCGCCGGGTGCGACTC
>DATLUO010000002.1 GCA_035533075.1 Pirellulales bacterium
GGCGGTGCGGGCCGAAGAGATCGCCAAGGGCGCCGAGTTTTTCAGTTTCGGCACCAACGACTTGACGCAGACGACGCTGGGCATGAGCCGCGACGACTACGCGGGCTACATCAACTACTATCGCGAGCACGACATCGTGCCGAGCGACCCGTGCCAGACGATCGACCGCGACGGTGTGGGCCACCTGATGCAACTGCGCGTGGAGGGCGGTCGCCAGAGCCGGCCGAAGCTGAAGGTGGGCATTTGCGGCGAGCACGGCGGCGACCCGGCGAGCGTGGTGTTCTGTCACGAGATCGGGCTCGACTATGTGAGCTGTTCGCCCTTCCGCGTGCCGATTGCCCGGCTGGCCGCCGCGCAGGCCGCCGTGGCCGAGAAGCTGGCCAAGAAGAAGTAGACGGTAGCAGGGGTGCCCAGATTGCAGACAACGAACGTGCCACCGCCCCTGCAAGCGCAAATGAACTTATTGAACGCCTTCGGCGAGTTATCGAATCGGACGAGGTCCGTAATCGGCTCGGCTCGCTGCATCGCAAGGAATACGATGCCGTTGCCATGCTCGCACCAGCCAGGCGTTGGGCGCCAAGCGCGACGGCCGCGCGGTGCCGGCGACCTGCTAGGCCATGCAGGCCATGCAGGCCATGGCGCGAATCTCGCCGAACTCGTGCGGCAGCTTGGTCCAACGATCGCCGCCGTCGGGCGAATGATAGACCTCGCCGCTCACGCTGTAGGCAAAGATGTCGTCCGGTTGCGAGGGACTAAGGGCAAAGTCCCAGATGGTCGAGTTCGGCGTGCCGGGCAGCGCCATCCGCTCCCACGTCCGCCCGGCGTCCGGGCTGCGCCACGCCGCGCCGACCGTGCCGGGCGGGCCGTCGCCGTTGCCCAAGAAAAGCACTTCCGGCCGGTCGGGCCGCTGTGCCAGGCCGCGGCAGTAGGCATGGCCAAACCGCTTGCCCACCCGTTGCGGTTGCCAGGTTTCGCCGTCGTCGTGGCTGATGTTCAAGTCGTTGTTCGTCGTGGCCAGCAGCGTGCGCCGGCCATCGGCGCCGGGCACGATGGCCAGGCCATGAATGTCGGCCGAAGACAGGCCGCGGCCGAGCTTGTGCCACGTTTCACCGCGGTCGCGGCTCGTCCAGACGCCGTCGATCTCGACGCCCGCCCACAGCCGGTCGCGATCGAGCGGATCGACGCGCAGCGTGGTGACGCGGTTGTAGACAATGCCGGGGCATTCTTGGGCCAGCTCGGCGGCGCAGGGCCGCCACGCGCCACCGCCATCGGTCGAGCGAAAGATGCGCGCCGGGCGCGTGCCGGCCAGCAAGCTGTCGGCATGACGCGGATCGCTCAACAGCGACCAGGTGACCAGGTCGTTCATGGGGGCGTCGAGCCGCTGCCAGTTGTCGCCGCCGTCCAGCGTGCGCCAGACTCCCTCATTGGTGCCGGCATAGATCGGCGACGGCGGCCGGGTATCGACCGCCAACGCCCGCACGTCGCACTCGACGAACATTCCTTTCGACGAACGCGACCAGGTGGCGCCTCCGTCGGTGCTGCGCCAGACGCCTTCGCCCACCGTGCCGACGAACAAAACCGGATTGGTCATCGCTTGCTCCTCGCGAAAGAACCGATTGCGGAGTGAATAAAAAAACCGGCTCGCAGGCGGGGTCAGATACCTGGAGCCGGGCAAGCCCAGAAACTTGTCCTGGGACGTTCAGCGTAACGATTGGCCCCCTCCGCTGCAAGGAGATTTAGGCCGTGATTCCCTTCGTCAACTCCATAAACGCCGTTTCGAGGTTGACCTCTTCCTCCTTGAACAGCGTCAGGCGAAAGCCGGCGCCGATCAGGGCCGTGGGCAAATGGCTGTAGTCCTGCGAGCCGGCCGCCAGCTTCACCGTCATCACGCCGTTCGTCGCCGAGACGTTTTCCACGTTGGGCTGGGTTTCGAGCAGCCGGGCGGCAGAGGCGTTGTCGCCCACTACGCCGATCTTCAAGATCGGCTGCCGACGCACGCGACGCATCACTTCCTCGACGTCCGAATTCACTTCCAACACGCCGCGCTCGATAATGCCGATTTTATTGCAGATATCGGCCAGCTCGGGCAGAATGTGGCTGGAAACCATGATCGTTTTGCCCATCTTCCGCAATTCTTTGAGAAGCTGCCGGATTTCAATGCGGGCACGCGGGTCGAGGCCGCTGGCCGGCTCATCGAGCAGCAACACCTGCGGATCGTGCAGCAACACGCGGGCCAGGCCCAGCCGCTGCGTCATGCCTCGCGACAGGCTGGTCACCAACGCCTGCCGCTTGTAGCCCAGGTCGACCAGATCGAGAACTTCATCGCAGACCTTCCGACGCTTGGCTCCCTTGATGCGGTACGCGGCGGCAAAGAACTCCAGGTATTCGATGACTTTCATGTCGTCGTAGACGCCGAAGAAGTCGGGCATGTAACCGATCAGCCGCCGGATTTCTTTGGGGTGCGTGTAGATCGAATGGCCGCAGACGTAGGCTTCGCCCCAGGTGGGGTTGAGCAGCGTGGCCAGGATCTTCATGGTGGTCGTCTTGCCCGATCCGTTGGGACCGATGAAGCCGAACACGTCGCCCGCGTCGAGCTTGATGTCGAGGTGGCTGATGGCGTGCAGGTCGCCGTAGACCTTGGTGAGATCGCGAGTTTCTATCATGCGGTGCTTGAGGGTTTTTCGGACGTAGGGTGGGACCAGCGAGCTTGCGAGCGCCGGCCCACCATCGAAGGGTTCAGGGTTCAGGGTTCAGAAACACTTGAATTGACTTTTGCCTAGCGCCTAACGCCTAACGCCTAACGCCTCACTGCTTCATCCTTCATCCTTCTGCCTTGATCGAGTGGGACAAGAAAGCGATAGAAGGTGGCGTGCTCGTTTTGGGCATCCTCGAGTGGCTCTCCGTCGCGGAGAATGTCGGCGGCGGGCCGGTCGGCTTGTCCCCACAGGATCGCCTGGCCGAGCTGCAGGTGGTCGCTGAGGTCGATGCATTGCTGATAGCGGTTCAGCAGTCCGGTGTAGGTACGTCCGTTGGCGGCCTCATAAAACATCATCTGCTGCAAGATCGAGCGCGGATTGAAGCTGGCCGGATCGTAGGGCGTCGCCATCTGTATTAGGTCGTCGCGGTCGCGTTCGCGGACCAGCTTGAAATCCTTCAACAGCGCCACCAGGTCGCGTTGCTCGCCCGGCCGCACGCGCACGGGACTCCCCGGCGGCAGTTCGTCGAACTCCCAGGCCCATCGTCCCGCCACCAGCAAGCAGCGCCGCAACGGCAGCCCGAGCCGGTTGATCAGCGTCCCCTCCACGACGTCGTCGCGGCCCGACGTGAGGTCGGCGTCGAGCGTGGCGGTCGCTTCGGTTTGCCAACGGCCCACGAAGCTTTTCGACGACCAGATCGGCACCGGAACGTCCTCTAACTGCGAGCGGTCAGCGACAAAACGATAGGGCCGCGCCACGCCGCTGGGAGCCGCAACCGTGTGTTCCATTCCGCCCAGCACATTGCCGGGCAATCCTTGCCACGACAACAGCACCTCGTGTGGTTCGTCCGTCCGCGAGTCGCCGATCTGCGGCTTCAAGGAAAGATTGTAGGTTGTCGTGGCGGGGCTGAAGAGGTTGAACCAGGTGCTGCCGCGAACGCGGCCGCTCGCCAGGTCGACGTCGACCAGGTCGATCTGGTTCACCAACAAACGCTGGCTCTTCATGCGACTGGCCGCCCAAAAAACGCCGCCGCACAAGGCCACCACCACCAGCGGAAACGTGATCCAGGTCAACTCCATCTTCCGCACCACGGTCTTCAGCAGCAAGAAGTCGAGCGGTCCGACGAGAGCGATGTACACCGCGGCCAGCGCCGCCACGGCCCAAAACGGAGCCAGAGAGACGCCGCGAAACTGGTCCAGCGCGCTCCGCAATTGTGCCGAGAGATCGACCAGACCAAGCTGCGCGGCGGGCGGCGGCACGTCGCTGGAATCGTTGCCTGCCGCCACCTTGCCGCGCTGGCCCAACAGCCGTTTGAGCGACAAATTGCGGCCGGCCCAGTCTGCCAGGGGCGGCCGGCTGAAATCGACCGCCGAAAACGTCACTTCGCCGAAAACATAAGACCGGCGGACAAAGAGCGGAAAATCGCCCTCGGCCAGATCGACGTGCCCCTGCACGTCGACGAGCCGGACGGCCTCAACGGACCGTCGCTGACCGCGCGGCCAGCGCAGCGGCACGCCGCCCAGCATCTCCAAAGCGGTCGTGCGGTTGAGCATTGCCACTTCCTCCAGCCGGCCCGGCAGAAACCTCGCCAGGGGACGGTCGCTCGACAGGTGATGCGGACTGTCGGTGCCGAGCGCCAGCAGCAGACGGCCCCCTTCCGTCAACCAACGCTCCAGTGCCGCCAGGCGCTTCGACCCATCGGTGAACGCGGCGTCAAGGCCGGGCGGAGCGGGACCGAGGACCAGCTTTTCGACTCCCTCGTAGCCCAGCCAGTCGTCGGGCAGTTGTGCGGCGTCGGACAGGTTGATCACGTTGGTCCGATCCAACGGACCGCGCACGCGGCCGATCGCCTCTTCGACCCCGATGGCGGTGCCGAGCGTGAGCACCAAACTCTGCGTCGAGGGAAATGCCTTGTGAAACTCCACGTCCGTGATACCGCTGCCGGCCTGAAATGTTTCCGTGGCCCAGACATGCTCGCCGTCGCCGAAGCGAAGCGTGAGCGAGCTTTGCAAAGCGCCGAACTTGAGGTAGCTCGTGACGCGCGTCTCACTGCCGGCCGGCACTTCGACCGGTTCCGTAACCAGCTCGGTGCGGACCGCATCGCCGTCGGGCAGCGACAGCGACAGTCGCCCGGTCACGGTCCGCGGGCCGCCCCGCAGCGTAACTTCGACCGGCGTCCAGAAGCCGACCCTGTAATTCCCCTTGAAACCGACGCGCAACGCCGCGACCGAGACGCCGCCGTCAGCACGTACCGGGGCATTGAAGAGAAGCACGACGATCGAAAAGGTTGCGAGCCGGAGGAATTGCAAATTGCGAATTGCAAATTGCAAATTGCAAATTGACAAGAATCCGCCCCGCCGATCCGTCGCCTGACGCCTGACGCCCGACGCCTGACGCCTCCTGAACCCTGAACCCTGAACCCTGAACCCTCTCATGGCTTCTCCGCGTCGGCACAGGTACAGACAAAGTTGCCGCAGCCCGGACAGCCGGCGCCGTATTTGCGCGTGATCGCTTCGGCCAGATCGACGCCGGCCACGTTGGCGATCGTCGTCAGCCAGGCCAACACGTCGGCGAACTCGCCGAGCCGTTCCTCGTGCGTGCCGCTGCGCAGCGAAGCGGCCAACTCGCCGACCTCTTCCATGAGCCACATAAAAGTGCCGTCGACGCCGCGGGCCAGGTCCTTTTCGAGATACATGTCTCGAATGAGCTGCTGGAACTGGCGGAACGTGGGATCGCTATTGTCGGCTGCGTTCACGGGGAAAGCTTCTCCAACGCCTGGCGAGCTTCCATGTCGTCGGGATCCAATTGCAATGCCACTTTCAATTCCTCAACCGCGGCCTCACGGCGTTCTTGACCGGCCAACGCCAGGCCCCAGAAGCGATGCGCCACGGCGTCCCACAAGTCGGCCTGAATCGCCTGGCGCGCCCAGCGCTCGGCCCCGACAAAGTCGCCGGCAGCCAACGCCAATTGCGCCAGCTTTTTACGCACGAGAAGGTTGTCTGGGTCGTTCTCGGCGAGTTTTTTTAACACATTGGCGAGATTGGCGTCGTCGCCACTCTTCAGGTACAGTCGCGCCAGCAGCTTGAACCAGCGCAGGTCGTGCGGCTGCGCTGCGGCTGCCCGTTCGCTTTCGGCGGCCAGTTCGCCCAGCCGCTCCTTGTCGTCACCGGCCGCGGCCAGCCGCTTTTGCGCTTCGTCGATCGACAACGCGCCGGCCGCTTTCCGAGGCGCGAGCTCTGCCGCCAGCTCCTTCATATAGGCCAGATAGCCGGCTTCGAAAGCGGCTTGTTCGACGCCGAACGACCGCCGCAGCGCCGCGCACGTGTCGAGATTGTCGGCGTAGGCGGCCAGCATTTTCGCCAGGGCGTCGTCGCCGTAGCACTTGAGCATGTATTGCGCATAGAGCTGCGACTGGCAATAGGCGAGTTGCCAATCGGCGCCAGACGCCGGCCGGACAAAGCCCAGGTTGATGGTGTCGAGATGGAACAGTTCGCCCTTCGGCACGCGCTGGACGAGCAGCGTGTTCCACTCTTGCGGCCGCGGATGCCCCTCGACCTCCACGGCCAGCGCCTCGGTGAACCAATGCGGCACATTGAAACTCGTCTGCTGCAAGTTGAGCACGTGGACGAACTCGTGCTTGAGCACCCGCGCCCAGTTGAACTTTTTCCGCAGCTCGCGGGGACTCGTCAGCGCCACCACCTTGCCGGCGCAGGCCCCCACCGTGCTCACATAGGGCAGGCCGACCATGCGGGCACTGAACCAGGTGTGCGCATCGCTGCTGCGGGCGCGGGAGAAAAACTCGAACAGCGATTTCTGCGGCGGCTCAAAGCCAAACCGTTTGACCAGCAACGGGTAAACTTCGTCTTCCAAATAGCGGCTGGCATAGCGGGCCAGCAGCTCGTCCTGGCCGCGGTCGAACTTCAACACGAAATGCGGAGTCTCCAACACGGCGTAGCCGTCGAGCACCTCCAACACTTTCAGGCTGTTGGCCACGCGCACGTTAAACGGATCGATGTCGAAGGATTCATCCAGCAAGCGTTTCGCCTCGGCTTCGTCGCCCAGGCGCAGGCACATCAGCCCCAGCGCCCCGCGCGGCGCGGTCAATTGCGGCATCCGCTCCAGCGCCTCGCGATAATAACGGGCGGCGGCGGGGAAGCGGCGCGAGAGATCGAGCGTGGCACCCAACGTGTAATAGAAATCGCCGGCGTGAGCGTTGCGGCGATCGACCTCGTCGAGGATGTTCGCCACGCGCTCGGACGGCGGTCCGTCGTCGGCGATGCCATCCACGACGGCGTAGGCCGCCGCCAGCCGGCCCAGCGTTTCCTCGTCGAGCGGATTGAGCTTGAGCGCCGCCTCCAAGACAGCGATCGCTTCGGGCGCTTGAAAGTTCGCCAGTTCCACGTCGGCCTTGAGCTGCTGTGCGGCGAGCGACCGCGGATTGATCTCCAGGGCGCGGTCGATGTGACGGCCGGCCGCTTCGAGCTGAAAGTCGGCCAGCGCCAGGGCGGCCAGCGCCGCGTGGACCTCGGCCGCGTTGGCATTGATCGCCAGAGCGGCCTTCAGCTCGCGCGTCGCTTCGGGCTGGTTGTACTTTTCCAGGTACAACATGCCCGCCTCGTAGTGGGCGGGCCAATAGTCGGCGTCGAGCTTCAGAGTGTCGGGCAAGAGTTCGTTTACCAAAAACGAGAACTGCTCGCTGAGCCTACGCCAACGGGCGAACTGGGCTGCGCCGAGTCCGATCCAGTGCAGATCGTCAGCCGTACACTCATCGTGGTCGTTGTAGTAATCGACCAACCACTTATAACCCGCCTCCGCCTGGTCGAGTTGGCCCGCGGCGCGCCAAAGTTCCGCCTGCCACCAGCGAGCGGACAACGAATCGGGGGCGAGCTTCAGCGCCTCGTTGGTTTCGCGTTGGGCAGCCTGATAATCTCCGCGCTGGAAAGCCAAGGCCGCCCGCTCGGCGTGCAATTCAGCGGCGCTTGCGTCCGCGTCAGCCACCTTTTTCAGGACCGCATCGGCCTCGTCGTACCGGCCTTGTGCGGAGGCGCAACGGGCCAAGCCGATGGCGGCGGCGACGGCCTGATTGTCGGCCAGCTTCTGGTACGCCTCGCTGGCTTCGGCGTATTTGCCGGTGAGGTAGAGATGCCGTGCGGCGGCCAACTCATCGGTGGCCGATACGGCGGAGGCGTGCGGCAACGCCAGGAAACAGAGGCACAACGAGATTGCCAAGGGTTGCCGCATCGCCGCTTTTGCCGGAACGGAAAAACGCCCCCTTCCTCCTTCGAGTACCGCGGGCACGCTAACAATATCCTCATAAACCGCTTCAACTTACGTTAACTGATTACCGTCGCGCCTTCAAGCATCTCCCGCGTGCGGCGGGCGGTAGTGATTCCTTTTCAGCCACTGTCAAATCAAATCCGTTATTTTTAGTCAGGTTCGTGGTGAAGCCGGAAAGCGGGCAGTATTATTCCTCACGAAGGAAATCCGCAATGTTCTTCTCGTTCGGCCAGACCATCATCCTGGCGACCGGCGGCAGCGAATGCCAGAGCAGCGGAATCGTGACGCAGCCGACTGCCACCACGCCCATCAACCAAAGCAGCGTCTTCAGGGAGAACTGGGGGCGGGGCATGGTCATTGTTTCGGTTTCAGCGTCTGTCTTGTCGCCGGGCGGCTCAGCTTGAATTCCGGTTCAGTCGCCAACTTCTCATCCTCTCGCCTTCTCCGCTCCCGCTCGAAATGGATACCACCAAAAAACGCTGCCGCGACCAGCATCGCCACCAGCAACGCTCGGAGGGTGAATTGAGGGCGGGGCATAGGGCTAAAGATAAAGTTCCAAGATGGCCCAGATCCCGATTAGGAAGGCTCCAAGGAAGGCTACGCCCATGATCCCAGCGTAAACCAAAACGAAAACTCGGAAGCCCACAAGATAGATGGCGGCGGCACAAAAAACCCACGTGCCAGCCACCAGCGAGAACTGCGATGGCCCGTAATTGGGGCCGGTCGATGCAATCTCACGGATGACCCAGGCGGCGGCACAAACGAGCGCCGTCGCGGCCGACACTTGTCGCAAGCGGAACTGAAAACGGCGGGGCATGGGGGTAGTTTAACCGATTTTGTGGGCCGGAAGCCAGCCTGCGATGCGGTCGGTCATGTGCCCCCAAAGTCGGCCGAAATCAGTGGTTTTTGGCCCCAACCACCCCGCCGACGCTACAATGGGCACATGGACACCAGACAAGACCACAGGGATCTTCAGCTCCTGTTTAAGGCGCTCATTATGGCGCAAACCGTCGTCACCGCAGTTGTCATGGCGTGGTTTCTTCTCATGTACCCGCACGAAATGCACGCCCCTGGGGCGGCCAACCTTTTATCGCCTATCGTCAGGTGGAGCATCATTGCCGCGTTCATCAATACAGTAGCGATTGTTGGCCTAATTGCCTCGCGTGCGTGGAAGGCGGTTAGCTGCTCGCCCCGACACGGCGCTGCCTAAATCCCGCGTACCCCCCTAGGCAGCCGAAACTGGGCTTTTATTTGACTTGCGGCCAAATGGTATCACTACCCGGCGAGCGGCACGGTTGGCAAACAACTGCTTCGTGCCGTATTCTGTTCATTCTGCTCACGTGTGCTTTCTCAACCACCCGCCAAGTTGCTATACTTCATGCGGGCGGCAATGAACCATCGTCGGTGGCTGGGGCAGAAGCTGGCCGAGATCGATCCGGCCCTTGCATTACGCTCCGCCGGCCAGCGATGCCCCGGTGGTGGTGCTACCGGGGCATCGCCGCGGCGGAGCGGTCTGCGCGGAACTGCCCACTCGGCGCGGCTCTGCCCCAGCCACCGCCATTCCGTTTCTGTTGTTTAGTCGGGGGTTGTGTTTCTTTGGCCGCTGCCAACCGAGGGGCGGTGAGTTAAGGCGAGCGAGTGGCAAAAGCAACCTACAAAGACGCGGGCGTCGATCTGGACGTCTATCGCGAAAGCATGGCCCGGCTGCCGCAGCTCTTGTCGCGCACGCATAGCCCCCGCGTGCTGCCGCTGGAAGGCGGGTTCGCCGGCCTGTTTCAGCTCGATTTCTCCAGCCCGCTGTTTGCCCGCAGATACGTCGATCCGGTGCTCGTCTCATGTACCGACGGCGTCGGCACCAAGCTCAAGGTCGCACTTATGGCCGGAGTCCACAATACGGTGGGCATCGACCTGGTGGCGATGAGCGTCAACGACGCGCTGTGCTGCGGGGCTGAGCCGCTCTTTTTTCTCGACTATGTGGCCATGTCGCACGACGATCCGCAACGGCTGGAAGGCATCGTGGCCGGGATTTCGGCCGGCTGCATCGAAAGCGATTGCGCGCTGCTGGGTGGCGAAACGGCCATCATGCCCGACCTTTATGCCCGCGGTGATTACGACCTGGCGGGTTTTTGCGTGGGCGTGGTCGAACGCCGACGGCTGATCGACGGCAAGGCAATTGCCGCGGGCGACGTCCTGATCGGAGTGGCGTCCAGCGGGCTGCACTCCAACGGTTATAGCCTGGCCCGCAAGGTCGTCTTCGAGCTGGCGGGCTTCTCGGTCGAAACGCACATCGACGAGCTGGACCGGACCGTCGGCCAAGAATTGCTCGAGCCGACGCGGATTTACGTGCGGCCGCTACGGCGGGTGCTGGCCAATTACAAGGTGAAGGGAGTCGTGCATGGCATCGCCCATATCACCGGCGGCGGCCTGCACGAAAACCTGGAACGCATCTTGCCCGACGGCGTGCAGGCGGTGATCGAACGGGGAAGCTGGACCGCGCCGCCGGTGTTCGGATGGCTGCAGCGGCTGGGCGGGATTGAAGACGCGGAGATGGACCGCGTGTTCAACATGGGCGTCGGCCTGGTGCTGGTGGTCAGCGCCTACTATGCCGACCACGTCCGCCACCAATTTGCCGATTGCGGCGTGCCCGCCTGGCACATCGGGCAGATCGTCGCCGGCCCCCGCGGCGTGCGATGGAGCTAGCCCGGATGATTCACCGGCCCCCGAACTTGGCGCACAGACTGCGCGAACACCAACCCGAAGCGCAAGCGAGCTAAGTCCGTTGCTGATCCTCGCTTGCGCTTCGGGTTGGTGTGGGCCGGTGAATAATCCGGACCAGCCAGAACTCTCACGAGTTCTGCTACGCTCCCAAAAGCGAGCGAACGGCGGTCACGATGTGCTCGGCATCGATGCCGGCCGCGCGGCGAAGTTCTTCGGGACTGCCGGAGCCGGGCATCTTGCGGACGGCCAGCTTGACCACTCGCGGCAGCGGCGAATCGCCGCCCGTGAAAGCGTCGAGCACCGCGTCGCCCAAGCCGCCTTCGAACCAATGGTCTTCGACCACCACCAGGCGGCCCTGTGTGTCGCGGGCCGCCTCGTGCAACGTCCGCTCGTCGATCGGCTTGACCGAATAGGCGTCGATCACACGAACGCCGATTTTTTCGCGGGCCAGCAGGTCGTGCGCGCGGACCGCTTCGTGCAGCGTGATGCCCGCCCCGATCACCGCCACGCGATCGTTGTCGCCGCGGCGCAGCAGCTTGCTGCCGCCAATCGGAAAGCTCTCGTCGGACCCATAGATGACCGGCGTTTTTTCGCGCGTGGTGCGAATATAGGAGACGCCCGGCAGGTCGGCCATGGCGTTGACGAGCTGCCCGGTCTGGTTGGCGTCGCAGGGATAGAGCACGGTGCTGTCGCAAACGGCCCGCATCATGGCCAGGTCTTCCAGCGCCATTTGCGAGGGGCCGTCTTCGCCGATGCTGACCCCGGCGTGCGAACCGCTGAGGTGAATCTTGGCATTCGAGATGGCGGCCATGCGAATCTGGTCGTAGGCCCGTGTGAAGAACGCGGCGAAGGTGGAAGCATAGGCTTTTTTACCCAGCACGCTGAAGCCGACCGCCGCGCCGAGAAGCTGCTGCTCGGCGATGAACATTTCGAAGAAGCGGTCGGGATAGGCTTTTTTGAACTCGTCGGCGTGCGTCGAGTTCGAGACTTCGCCGTCGAGCACAACCACTTCGGGCCGATGGGCGCCCAGGGCCACCAACGCATCGCCATAGGCTTTGCGCGTCGCTTCTTTGCCGCCCACCTCGTATCGTTTGAGGTTGAGCGGCTGGGCCGCGGCCGGCGCGGCGGGCTTGCGATCTTCGGGCCTCGGCGTGGAAAAAGTGCGCTGACGTTCGCCGCCGAGATCCTTGATGGCCGCCGCCGCGAGCTTTTCGTCGAGCGCCTTGCCGTGCCAGCCGTCTTTGTTGGCAATCTCCGTGAAGCCTTGGCCCTTGACCGTCTTGGCGATCAGGCAGGTGGGACGGTCCTGCTTGAGCGCCTCGGCAAACGAGCGGTCGATGGCCGGCAGGTCGTGCCCGCTGAGTTCGACGGCGTGCCAGCCGAAGCTGTGGGCCCGCGCGGCGTAGGCGGCGCTGTTCCATCCCAGGTCGGTCTCGCCGCGCTGGCCGAGGCGGTTCATGTCGACGATCGCCACGAGCTGGTTCAACTTGTAGTACGAGGCCTTGTCGAAGGCTTCCCATACCGAGCCTTCCGCCATCTCGCTGTCGCCCAGCAGCACCCACACGCGATAAGGCAACTTGTCGTATCGGGCATTGAGCGCCATGCCGACGCCGATGGCCAGGCCCTGTCCGAGCGAACCGGTGGCCACATCGACCCAGGGCAGCACGCGCGGGTTGGGATGTCCTTCCAAGCGGCTGCCGAAGCGACGCAAGGTCAACAGCTCTTCGTCGGTGATCGCGCCCGCGGCCTTGAGCATGGAGTAGAGCAACGGGCAGGCGTGCCCCTTGCTGAAGATCAGCCGATCGTTGTTCGGCTGGTGCGGATTTGACCAGTCGAAGCGCAGATATTTGGCCATCAATACGGCCATCAGGTCGGCGGCCGACATCGAGGAGGTCGGGTGTCCGGAGCCGGCCGCGGTAGTGCAGCGGATGCTGTCGATGCGTAATTGAGCCGCGAGTTCCCGCCAATCGTTGAGATTCTCAGCCATGATTCATCGTCCTGATCGCTGTGGAGGTAGCCAGGCAGACAAAAAAACGGTTGCAGGGGAGCAAATGTGATGCCAGGCCGGAAGGCGTCAGGCATCAGGCAGTTGCTTTTCTGCCAACTGCCGCGCGAGATCGTAGAGAATCCGCCGCACGCTGCTGGGGTGCAATCCCGTGCGTTGGGCGAT
This sequence comes from Pirellulales bacterium, assembly GCA_035533075.1. Classification (NCBI taxonomy): domain Bacteria; kingdom Pseudomonadati; phylum Planctomycetota; class Planctomycetia; order Pirellulales; species Pirellulales bacterium. The sequence continues at coordinate 12,862 of DATLUO010000002.1, forward strand.
CTCGTCCAGAGACAAGCCCTGACGCTTCATCCGCAGCAGATCGTGATGGGCCGGCGGACAAAGCGTCAGAAGCTGCTGCCAAAGCTCGTCGGTGCGCAGCGATTCGCTCGGTCGAGCGACGTCGTCGGCCAGCGAATCGCAGTCGTCGGGCGAGAGTCGCCGTTCCTTTTCCAGCGCGGTGCGGTGTTGCCGCTGGCGGTCGATCACGCGGTTGCGCGCGGCCCGGTTCAAGAAGGCCCGCAGATGGGCCGCATCCTGAAACGACCAACGCCCCTTTCGCAAGCCGTCGAGCACGTCCGTCCAGACGGAGAGCACGACGTCTTCGGAATCGAGCTTGGTCCGCAGGGCCTGCGGCAACTGGCGGCGAACCAGCGCCCTAAGGCCGGGCGCCACGTTGACGAAAATCTGCTCGACGACCGCGGGGTCGCCGCCCGGCAATTGGCTGAGCAATGTTTCCAGGGGATCGGCGGTCATCAGGAGGCGCTCCTGTGGATTCGTAGCGAGGCGGGTCCGGAGACGAACGTCGCCCAGAGGACTTCACGGGCCTCATTCTCTTCCCGTCGCTGCCCGCCGCGCCAGTGACGGTAGGCCACGCCGGCGCCGACCAGACCCGCAACCAGTGCCGCCTCGCATGTCACGGGCGGACCGGTCAACAGACCGAGCAAACCGTCGCCCAACTCGTCGGCCTCCGCAAGCAGATCGGTGAGAGCGACGCCGAGTGACGCGGCATCGCCTGCGAAGCGGGGCACGAGCAGGTCGTTCAAGACGGAGGCCGCGGCGGTCCAGTTGCCGCCGCTCGGCCGGCCATTCGGAGCGGTCTCGCCGGTGGGACCGTCGAGGTCGCTGCGATTGAACGCCACAAGATGGCTCACCGTTTCGCGGGAGGGAGCGGCTTCGGTAGGCAGTTCTTCGCGATGCAGATGGCTTGTCATCGGGCCGGCGCCAAAGGTGGCCTCGGTTTCGGCATTCTGGCCCGGCGTCGTGGCGGAGCCGGGCGTGGCCTGGCGCTGGCTTTCCAAGATGGCATCATCGTGGGATCCGCCGGAGGGGCTGACGCGAGCGCTGTCAGGCAAGATCGCAGGCTGGCTGGCATCGAACCGCGATTCACGCGCCGTCTCGAATAAACGCAGGTGTGGATCGGACGCGAGGTCGTCTTGCACCAGCATTGTGGCGAAACCGATCAGCGGCTCGAAGTCAGGCGCGACGTCCGCGAAGCGAACCGAGCTATCGCCGTCCAGGTTGCCTGCTTGTGCGAACACGGCTGGAATGGCCCGTGTCGTCGTTGGCGGACTGCCGACGGCGGTGAGAGGCAGGACGCCGCCCAGAGGCGCCAGCCGAAATGCCGGCGAATCGAGAATTTGCGGCGCGGCCGGATCGCCGGCGACGGGCGGTGGCGGAGCAAACTGGTCGTCGCCAACTTCCATCACCGCAAGCGTGCGGTCGTGCCGCCCGCTGTCTACGATCACCGTGGGCGGCGCCGGCGCGGCCTGGAACACGGCAACGTGCGAGTCTTCCGGCGGCGCAGGCAACGGCGCAACGCTCAAGAGCCATCGTCCTTCCAGGCGTTCGATGCCGCTTAAGCGTGAGCGCAAGCTGCCACGGAGGGCAAAGCGTTCGTCGCGCGACCGCGCCCTTCGTCGACTCCGTCCGTGGAAATAATCTTGCCGGTCGGCACTGAACATGGGCTGAATACGCGCTCGGTGGGAGAACCGATGGGAAAACTTGATTGTATTCTTCCCCGAAAAAGGGGGCAAGCCGGGAAAAAGGCGCGGGCAGCCCATCGCTTCATTCCCGGCAATTGCGTAAGCTGAAGACTGCCGATATGCCGTTACGATCTGGACGACCGGCAAAACTCGAACTTGTCGCCGGGGCCCGACATCAAAGGAATGCGCCGCGTGCCGTTACTTTCGCTGAAGGCGCGTCGCCGCGAGCCTGAATGGATGGACCAGCCGGGTCTGGAGGC
>DATLUO010000003.1 GCA_035533075.1 Pirellulales bacterium
ACCTCATGCACCACCAGCATGTTGTGTCCCGATGCGACGAGCCCGATGCCGCTGACGACCACGATGTGGTCGCCGGCCGACAGCATGCCCGTCGTGCGGCCCCAGGTTTCGATGTGCTTGATGAGTTGGTCGCTGTCGTTCGTGGGCACGTTTTCCAGCGGCGTGACGCCCCAGTAGAGACACATCTGTCGGGAGACCGTCGGCAGATCCGACACGGCCACAATCGGCACGTGCGTCCGCAGTTTCGACAACGCCAGTGCGGTCGCCCCACTGTGCGTCACCACCACGATCAGCTTCGCGTCGAGCTGCGAGGCGATGAACTGCACGCCGTAGACGACCGCTTCGGTCACGCGGTGCAGGTCTTCGATCCGCACTTCGGAGATCGGCTGGGCCGCCCGGCCGCGCAGCAGCGGTTCGGTGGCCAGAGCGATGCGGTTCATCATCTCGACGGCGGCGCGAGGGTATTCGCCCACGGCCGTCTCGCCGGAAAGCATGCAGGCGTCGCAGCCGTCGAGAATCGCGTTCGCCACATCGGTCACTTCGGCCCGCGTGGGGTGTTGCGAATGCTGCATGCTGTCGAGCATCTGCGTGGCGATGATCACCGGCTTGCGATGGCGGTTGCAGACGGCCACAATCTGTTTCTGCGCCACGGGCATGCGGGCCACGTCGATCTCCACCCCCAGATCGCCGCGGGCCACCATCACGCCGTCGGCCGCGGCCACGATCTCTTCCAGCCGGACCAGCGCTTCGGGCTTCTCGATCTTGGCGATGACCATGGCCCGCGAGTTGTGTGCCCGCAGCAGCGCCTTGAGCGCCAGCACCTCATCGGGCGAACGGATGAAGCTCAGGCCGACAAAGTCGACGCCGTGCTGCGCCGCCCAGATCGCATGGGCGCAGTCCACTTCGTCCATGGCGGGCAGGCCGAGCTTGACGCCGGGCAAGTTGATGCCCTGCCGGCTGCGCACCATGCCCGACTGAACGACGCGGCACACGGCCACGTCGGGGCCGCGTTCTTCCACCTGCAAGCTCACGGTGCCGTCGGCCAGCATCACGCGGTCGCCAACTTTCACCTCGTCGATCAAGCGGGCGTAGGTGCTCACCAGCTCGTCGGCCTGCGAGGAGACGTCTCCGCGCACGAACCGCAGGTGGGCATCTTGGCAGCACTCCACCTGACCGCCCGGCAACTCGCCCAAGCGGAGTTTCGGGCCGGCCAGATCGGTGAGCACGCCGATCGGGCGGCCCGCGGCCTGGCTGACGCGGCGGACGGCTTCGAGGTTGGCTTGCTGCTTCTCGACGCCGCCGTGGGCCATGTTGAGGCGAAACACGTCGACGCCTGCCCGCACCAGCTCCGCAAGCTGGCTCTCTTCTCGGCAGGCGGGGCCGATTGTGGCGATGACTTTGGTGCGGGCAAACGTGGGTCTCGGAGCGGTGTCGACCATGACGCAATCTCTTCTGGGTTTCGTTGACGAGACGCCCGCTCAGCGAGCGTACCGCGCGAGCATCGTCGCCGAGATGAGGGGTGCGCGACACACCACGGCGATCGTTCGGACTCGTGAGTCCGGTGTTTGAAGACGCTTGGCAATACTTTACCTTGATCGCCCCACGCTGGCTAGTGCCGCAGCTATCGGCGGGCACCGGCCAGCGAGGATCTGAAAAAGGCGAACTCGGCGTCGCCCAGCGTGTCCAGCACCCCATCGCGATTGTGCGACTTGACGTTCGACAAGTAGTAGAACTCGTGCGGCACCGTGTGCTCCACCAGTACCCGGTGCAGGGCCTCGCAACGCGGCGCCAGCCAGTTTTCGTTTTCGACGTGGCAGACGATCCGGATCAGCGTGCGGTCGCGCAGCGCGTCGGCGTTCTTGGCGGCCAGCGTGAAGGGGTCGTTCTGGCGGAAATAGTCCAGGTCGCTTCCCATGACCGTCGGAAACAACTTCGACCAGGCGCGGGCGGGAAGCGGCTGAGTCAGCTCCGGATCGAGCAACGGCGGCGCCTGAATGGAGATCACGCCAAACACTTCCGGGAACTTAAACCCCAAGTGCGCGGCGCCGAAACCGCCCATCGAAAAACCTTCCACCGCGCGCCCGTCGCGCGAGGCGATCGTCCGGTACGTCGCGTCCACGTGCGGTACCAGATCGTTGATCGTCACCGACTCCACCGGGTACTTGCCGTCTCGCGAGTCGCAATACATCGTGGCGCCACGCAGGCCGTTGGGCATCACGGCGATCATCGGCGCCGTCCGCCCGGAGCGGACCGCTTTGTCGAGCCGCCCGACGATTTCGGCGCCGTCTCGGCGCGGCGTGCCGCCGCTGGCGTGCAAGTAGTAGAGCACCGGGTAGCGTTGGTCGGGATTCTCTTCGTAACCCGGCGGAAGATAGACGACGTAGCTCACGTCGCCGCCAATCGTTTGGCCGTGAAAGGTGGCCTAGCTCGCGCCGTCGGGAACCGTCCGGTCTGGATCGACCCAATCCATCGGACCGTACTGGTACTGAGTCGGCGGAGCTTGGCTGGCGCGCGACGGCTCCGCCGGCGTTGGCTCTTTAAACTGGCGTTGAAAAAAGGCCACCGCTCGCCGGGCCGCTTCTTTCGTTTCCGCGATGTCGGGTCGGCCCACGTAAAAACCGTGCGGACCGTTGTCCGGCAGATAGGTCTCGACCTGTTTGCCCGCCGCCTTCAGTTTCCGCACGTAGATCTCGATGATCGAAGTCGGAGAGTTATCGTCGTTCTTCCCGTTGACAATCAGGACCGGACACGCGACGTCCGCCACCTCGGTGATGGCCGAACTGTAGCCGTACTTGGCCGGGTCTTTCCAGATCTCGTCGGCCGTGGCCTTGTGCTTTTGCTCCATGTCGCGGACCAGCTTTTGCAAGATCGGCACGAGCGGTTCGCCGCGATCGGCGGCCCGTTTCACTTCCGTCAGGTCGAGCGCCGCGGGCGCGCAGAGCACCGCCCCTTGCAGCTTGGCCCGTGAGACGACGCGCGAGCCGACCTGCGCGCCGTGGCTGCAGCCGAACAGTCCAATCCGCTGGGGATCGACGAACGGGAACTTGCGGACCGCCTTGACCGCTTCTACCGTGTCGTCGAATTCGACCGGTTCGATCGAGAGGCCTTCTACGGGACGGTAGTCGATGGAATAGACGGCCCAGCCGGCGTCGATGAACTCCTTCGTCGGAGACCGCGTCGACCGCCCCATCGCGTAGGCGGCCCCAGGGCCGTACTGGCCACCGTGCAAGAGCATCACCACCGGAAACGGCCCAGGCCCAGCGGGCTTGCGGATGTAGGCCGGAATCGATAGTCCGCCGACCCCTGCGAACTCGGTCGTCTTTCCCAATGACCCGTCAGAGAGCCGCTCCCAATCGTTTTCCGCATTCAGTTCCGCGTTCGCATCGGACGAATTCACAAACCAGGCCCGCGTCGTGGGATCGGTCTTGAAGAATTTCAGCAGCAGTCCGCCGACTTTTTTCTGGCCGGCGGGCGACTCGTGCATGCGGTCGCGCTCGGAGAAGTCGTCGTAGGCGAAGAAGACGCCGTCCTTGCGCGGCACGGCACCGTTGGTCCACAGGTAGGCCGCCCAACTGAGCCAGGGGGCTTTCGCGTCGCCGCGGTCCGCAGCGAAGTTCAGCTCCGCGTCGCCTGCGATCTGCCGTTCGATCAGCCACTTGACCGCGAACCCCGATTCGTACGAGAACGGCTCCGAGTTGCCTGCCTCGGCGCCGTTCGGCCGTCGCATGGCCCACCCGCCATAGGTCCGGCTCGACAGGTATGCCAACCTGACGTTCGGGAAACGCCGCGGCAGGATCTGCACGATCTTCGTCAGCTCCTGTTCCAGGGTCTGGATGTACTTCGGAAAGCCTCCCTGGTGCGGCGCGGGGTCGGTCTCTTTGATCCAGACCACTTGCACCTGTTCGCGTGTGACATGGGCCGCTTGCAGCCGCTCGTCCACCGTCGCCCAGTATTGCGTGCCCAGTTTCTGATCGTCGGGATTCTGGATCATCGCGGCCGACCGGCCGCCGACCGCCCCGTTGACAAGCACCAAATGCGGATTGACCTGCGGGTCCGCTTGAACGGCTTCCTGGAAGCCGTTGAAGGCCTGCACGGTGTTGCTGAAGCCGATTCCCAAGAGCACGATCGTGCCGTCGTCGGCCGGCCGCCCCGCCGCGTCGAGCGGCCGGATCTGTCCGGCCAGAGCGACGCCCGCCGCTTCGTGCTCGGCGGGACGATTGTTTCGCCCCTCGGGATAAAGGCCCCCTTCGAATCCCTGATACCGCTCCGGCCCGAGGTCCGTGAGCGGCGTCAGGTGCGAGGTCTCCTGTTGTGGCTGCCGGCTGGATGGCTTCGTTGGAGTCGGAACGTCATGCCCGGCTGTCTGCAACCGAATCGTGCGCAGCACTCGCTTTCCGTCGGTCGCTTCGACCACCAGCGTAACTGAGACGCCCGGTTGCAACTGCTTTGAGGCGATGCCCTCGGGCAACACTCGTCCCTCGCCATCGACGACTTTGACGTCCGTCGGGACGCGGACGCCGTGGTCCTTGCCTCCCGCGGCGAACACGAGCATTCGCTGGTCGGCCTTGACCTCTTTGACGACCGCGCGCACTTCGGCTGCCCTTGCACTGCCGGCAAGCACGATGAGAGTGCCCAAGCCGAATCATCCGGCATTCGCATGCTCATCAAGTTCGCCAAGACCATGCGCACCTACCGGGAAGGGATCCTCAACTACTACAACTACCCCATCTCCACGGGTCCCCTGGAAGGCACGAACAACAAGATCAAGACCATGAAGCGTCAAGCCTACGGTTTCCGCGATCAGGCATTCTTCAAGTTGAAGATCTTGCGATCCACGAGGCGAGGTACGAACTGGTTGGATGAACCAATGTCTCTTGCCCGATCTCACCCTCGGTACGCACTTTCCGGATGAACCAGGTATCGGCCAGCCGAAAAGCCCCGAGCGCCAGCGTAGACGCGCAACTGGCGAAGTTTCGAAGATGGCCAACTCGCGCCAAAAGTTTGCGCCAAGGCCGCCACCTTTCGTTCTGGTGCTTTTTCGAAGGCTGCCAACGCC
>DATLUO010000004.1 GCA_035533075.1 Pirellulales bacterium
GCTGGTCCCACCCTACGTGACCAACTCAACTTTAGGACACTACCGGCCGGGGATGCGTGCCGCCCCGGCGTCGTCCAGAATGACAACTGTCCACAATTAGAACAGGGCGGCCATATCGTGTGTCAACTTTTTGTCCACGCACGGGGTCACAGTCGTCCCAGGGCCACGCTCGAAGCGTGCGGCTGTGTGGTCGCTGTTCTGCTGCAAATCCTTTGCCTTCGGTAGTTTACATGCATTCGAGCGGCTCGGTTCCAGGTACGATCCGTCGTGGAATAGACGGTGCGGCACGTCCCTTGCTTTAGGGCTGGATGGCAACCAGAACTCGCACGCCCCCGATGGCAATTGTGGGGCCGCACTTTGAAGCGCATTTAGGCCTGGTTCTGGTGCGATCGCGTTACTCCAGCGCGATCTGGCTTGGGGCGGTAGACCAGTTCGCCTTTCTGGTTTACCGCTCCCAAGCACTTCTGCCTTGAATCTCCTACCGCTGTCGGCCTCCCGGTATCGACACGTGCCACCCAAAAAACGCGAGCGAGGCGAGCCCGTTGCTCTTCCTCGCTCGCGCCTCGTGCGATGAACCGTTCTTGCCTTAGTGGCCGGCCGGCGCGATGCCCGGTCCGACGTGCTGCGGCAGGTCGATGTGCTCGTGTTCTCCCGGTTTGCCTTTGTCTCGCACCAGGAGCGAGTAGAGGCAGGGCAACACGAAGAGCGTGGCGGGCTCACCCGCCAGCAGACCGCCCAAGATGGCACGCGCCAAGGGAGCGTTGGCCTCGCTGCCGTGCTCCAATGCCAGCGCGGTCGGAATCATGGCGAAGAAAGCCGCCAGAGCGGTCATCGTCACGGGACGCACGCGAATCGACGCGGCCTTTCGGATGGCTTCGGTCGGCGTCAGGCCCTCATGCCGCCGCAGTTCCTGGGCAAAGTCGCTCATCAGCACCGTGTTGGCCACTTTGATGCCCACGATAAAAATAATGCCCAACAGCGACTGCACGTTGAGGGCGCTGCCGGTGAAATAGAGCATCGGCATCACGCCGCCGAGGCTCACGGGCACCACCATCATGACCGTGATCGGCACGATGAACGACTTATCGAGACCCACCATCAAGAAGTACATCAAGAGCGACGCCAGCACGAGGCCGAAGCCCAAGTTCGTGAACGTGTCTTGCATGCGGCTGTATTCACCGCTCATCGCGATCTTGGAGCCTTCCAGCAGTTCTTTCTTCTTCGAATCGGGATCGTAGGTAGACCAAACGCCGCCACCCTGGGGCTCGCCGAAGCGTGCCAGGGCGACGGCCATGTCGGAGGCCACGTGGCCCAAATCGCGGCCTTCGACACCCATGGTCACTTCGATCGTAGGCTGGATATTCAGGTGGGTCACTTCCGAGGGCACCGTGGTGCGTTCGATCGTGGCCAGGTCTTGCAACATGTGCTGCTTGTGGTCGTAGGCGCCGGTGATCGGAATGTTCAGCACGTCGCTGACCGACTTGATGTCCGTCTCCGGATACTGCACGCCCACGAAGTACTGATTGTTGCTGATGGGGTCGATCCAGAAGTTCTTCTTGTTGAACGAAATGCTGCAATTCGTCGAGCCGATCACGTTGTACATCACGTCGGCCTGCGTCAGTCCCAAGTCGGAAGCCTTGGCCCGGTCGACGTTGATCACGAAGGCGGGTGAATCCATGCGCTGGATGACACGCGCGTCGACCACGCCGTCGATGCGCATCGCCTCCTGCTTGACGCGTTCGCCGATCTCGGCCACCTGGTTCTCGTTCTTGCCCGTAATGCGAATGTTGATCGGCGTCGACTTTCCTTCATTCAACGCGCCGCGCACCATGCCGCCGGCATCGAAGGCGAATTCAAGCTGCTCGAACCGCTTGTCCTGGGCGAATCCTTCTCGCAGGATGCGAACGTACTCCTGAGCGCTCTTGCCGCGATGCTCCTGGAGCTGGACCTTCATGACCGTGTCCATCGAGCCCGCGTTCGGTGTGTAGGCGGCCGACCAGTCGGGAGTCACGCCCAGCTCGGAGATGAACAGTTCCAGATCGTGGCCGACCTTCTCGCGCAGGAAGTTCTCCACCTTCTCCACCATGGCTTCCGTGTTCTCGATGCGCGTGCCGTTGGGCGCCCGCACGGCAATCTCGAAGGCTCCGGCGTCGACTTCGGGGAAAAAGTCTCGTCGCAAGATCGGAATGAAAATCGCCAAGGAGACGCCTAAAAACACGAAAGCGCCGATCACGGTCTTCACGCGGTTGCGCAGGGCCAAGTCGAGCAACTGCACGTAATAACCGATGCCCACGTCGATCGTGGCTTCCCAGCGGGCGAAGGCGCGGGCCACGGCGCCCTTGGGAGCCTCGTGCTCGTGCCCGTCGTGTTCGTGCCCTTTCAACCACAAGGCGCTGAACGAAGGCACCAACGAGCGGGACAAAACGTAGGCGGTGATCATCGAAAACGCCACCGCCAAGGCCATCGGCTTGAACAAGAAGGCACCCATGCCCGGCATGAGCGCCAAGGGCGCCAACACCAAGAAGGTGCAGATCGTGGAGACCAGTTCCGGCATGGCGACTTCGCTGGCCCCCAAAAACGCGGCTTCGTTGGGACTGGCCCCCAGACCGAGGTGCCGGTGCGTGTTCTCCAGGCAAATAATGGCGCTATCGACCATCGGCCCGATGGCCAAAGCCAGGCCGGCCAGCGTCATCACGTTCACCGTGTTGCCCGTGTAGTAAAGGCAAATAATCGCCGACAACACCGACAACGGGAGCGTCATGATGGCGATCAGCGTCATCCGCCACTGTCCCAGGAACATCAGGATCGTCAACGAGCAGAGCACCGATCCCAATGCCCCTTCTTGGACCAGCGCGGCGATGGAGGCCTTCACATAAACCGACTGGTCCATGACGAGCTTGAGCGAAATGCCGGGTCGGGTAACACGGCCCTGCATGTCGGGCAAGGCCTTTTTGACGCCGCTGACCACGCTCAGGGTGCTGGCCCCCAGTTGTCGATAGACGGGGATGTAGACCTGCTTGCGTCCTTCGTGCTCGGCGCTGCCGATGCGCACGATGTTGGTCTGAATAAAGGCGGCGTCCTTGGGCTGCCCCACGTCTTTCAGATACCGGAACATGCCGTGCTCGGCCTGCAGCGGCATGCCGCCCATGCCCTCGTGCCCCTTGCTCGCATCCGCCTCGATCCACTCGTACATCGAATTCGACATCAGCGCGTAGTCCAGATTGCCGATCTTCACGTCGCCCGACGGCACAAACACGTTGTACTTGTCGGTGGCGTTCATGACGTCGATCGGGCTGAGGCCGCGGGCCGCCAATTTGATGCGGTCCAGGTAGAGCATCACCGCCCGAATCTTGCCGCCGAAGACCACCGGCGCCGAAGCCCCCGGATTGCTCATGATCATGTTGCGGACTTCATAACGCCCGACATCATACAGAATCGATTCGCCCTGGGTTTGACTGTCCAACGCCACCAGGGCCACGGGAACCGTGCTGGTGGGGTCGAACGGCAAGACGACCGGTGGCAGCGTTCCCGGCGGAAGGTTGGGCAGCACCGACAAAGCCAAGGAGTTGACCTGCGTCAGCGCGCCGTTGGGATCGACGTCGTCGTAAAAGTATTGCCGCACGACGCTGGCCCCGACGATCGAACGCGACTCGAGCCGCTTGATGCCGTTGGCCTGGCCGGTCCAACGCTCCATGCGGTTCGTGATGTCCTTTTCCATGCCACGAGCGGGCATACCGCCGTAGAACGTCAAAACTTGAACGGCCGGTGCCTTGAAAACAGGCAAAATGTCGATGGGGATCGCATACCCCGTCACCAGCACGCCGAGCACAAGAATGGTCAACGCAAACACGATCACGGCGTGAACATTGTTCAGCGACGCGCGAATAAGCCCGTTCATGGAAATCTCTCCGGGAATGCCCACTTCTGATTCTGAAGTGCAGAAGCGATCAGCCTTGTCCGCCATTGAAAAGGGTAGTGCTGGCTGATGCGAATGCAAGGCCGCTAAGCAAATCGTGGGCCAAAAACTGCTCTCGCAGACAGGTAACACTGGAAAAACCGGGCCGAATCATCTGTGCATAGTCCAATCTGAACAAACATTAAGGTTCATGCCTGTCAAGCAGACAGGGCATGGACGAAAGCTGCGCACGGCCAGCCGGCCGTGCAGGCCAATTTCTGGCCACCGAACATCCAAAGAAACTTGCCTCAGCGGCAAAAACAACGCTAAACCGACCAGACCGCAATTGTGGCATAAGAGTTGCCCTGCTAATTGCCGCACTGATGAACCAAGCCGTTGTACCAAGCCGTCTGGAAATGGGACGAACTTTCTGAAAAGGTGCAGAAAGAATTATTCGTCATCCGCCGAACAGCGCCCGCTCACATCGCATCAAGGGTTGGTTCTGGTGCGATCGCGTGATTCCAACGCGATCTGCTGCTTGGGGTGGTCGATCAGGTCGCCTTTCTGGTTTACCACACCCAAGCCTATTTTGCCAAGCCCACATCGCCGGCCTTCACCTGCGAATTCCAACAGGTGAATTTCGGCTGGTATGCGGTGGCACCGTTGTGCTAGATTTATGAGCAGTCACAACCCACGCTTCTCCAAGGCGCCTTATGAAAAAACTATCGATTGTCACCGTTCTTGTCGTGGCCTGCGGCATTGCGGCCGGGGCCTACCTGGCCGCCAACAGCGGGCATGAATCAAGTCGCGTCGACGCCTCGGAAGGTGGCCACTCTCAGGCCGCGGCGGAAGGCGCGGCCGAGCGGATTGCCGTCGAAACCGTCAAACCGACCCAGGGCAGCATCGAACGCACCACCACCCAACCCGCCTCGGTTCAGGCGTTCATGCGCAGCCAGTTGTTTTCCAAGGTGTCGGGATACATGAAGATGACGCGCGACATCGGCGAGGAGGTCGAGAAAGACGACGTGGTGGCGCTGGTCGACATGCCGGAGTTGGAAAAGGAGGTGCAGCACGACAAAGCGGCGGTGGTGCAAGCCAACGCGCAAGTGAAACAAATGGAGGCGCACATCCAGACGGCGGAGGCCGATTACGAGGCCGCCGAGGCACTGATCGGTGAGCGGGAAGCCGACCTCGAACATGCCATAGCGACGTTGGAGTACCGCACCAAGGTGTTTGAGCGCATCAAGGATCTGGTGCAGCAGAAGGGCCTCGAACAGAGGCTTGCCGATGAGGCCGAAGATAACTGGGCGGCGGCCAAAGCCGGGCGTTCGGCTGCCCGAGCCGCAGTGGTCAGCGCCAAGGCCCAGGCGAACGCGGCCAAGGCCAGAATTGCCAGGGCGCGCGCGGATCTCGAGGACGCCAAAGCCAAGGTCGAGGTGTCCGAGGCCACCTTGCAAAAAGACCAGGTGTTCCTCGATTATGCCACGATTCGAGCACCCTTCAAGGCTGTGATTACGGTCCGCAATTTCCAGGTGGGCGACTTCATCAACGCGCGCGACCAGGGGGCCAGTCTGCCGATGCTGGCGGTGGATGAGGTGGACCTGATGCGCGTTGTCGTCCAAGTGCCGGACAAAGACGTGCCTTTCGCCGACGTGGACGACCCGGTGACGGTGGTGATCGACAGCCTGCCTGGCAAAAAGTTTCCCGGAAAGATCGCCCGTGTGGCCAATTCGGAAGACCCGGACACGCGCACCATGCGAGTTGAAATCGACCTGCCCAATGACCGTGGCCTGTTGCGCGACGGTATGTATGGGTATGCGACGATCCTGCTGGACCAAGGTTCGAAATCAAAGGACACCTTGACCGTGCCGTCGGCGTCGCTGCACATTGGGGGCGACGGGGAGGGCGGCGGCAAGCCGGCTGGGAAGGGCGGAAAGGGCGGCCACGCCAAGCACGAATCGAAGTATTACCTCTGGGTCGTGCGCGAGGGGAAGGCCGAAAAGGTCCACGTGGACGTCGGCGCCGAAAATGGCATCGTCACCGAAATCCTCTCCGGTCTACGGCCTAACGACGAGGTGGTGGTGTATGCCAAACAGGCGCTGGTGAACGGCACTTTGGTATCGGCCAGTTCCGCGCAGTAGCGGCCTGCTGGCTTTGATACCGATTTCGTGCCGCTGGACGCGGTTGGAGGATGGCCTTCCCAGGCCGTTTATTCCATGGGACGCTCGCTGGCCGAAGCCGCAAAAGGATGTCGGTCATCCCATCAACGGCTGGCGCATCGATTCGCACGGTATTATCCGTGATCAGCAACGCCGCGCAATCGGCATCTGGGGAGTGGACGACGAAGATCAACCAGCGCGTAGGTAGGCAACCGCTACGCGTTTCTCGCGTCGCCGACCGCTTGCTGGCAAATCGCCAGGAACACCGCCAGGATTTTGCCCACGTTGTCGAGATAATAGCGATCTCGATTCAGTAGTGCCGCCTGGCCGCTCAGCCGCAGGAACTGCCATGTCTCGCCCGTCGTGACGCAACCATGGACGGGCGCGTCCGCTCGGCCGGCCCGTTCATTGAAGATTCGGGCGGCAACCATTTGGGCCGTGCATTGGCCTAACCCGATTTCAATGTCGTTCTTCTTCGCCTCGACCACGGTCATAAGAGGCGCGTGCAACGGGGGCAATGCAGGCCCAACCGCAAGCATAAAATCACAATCGCCCGTCAGGCCCTTCTCCGGGGCGACATCGAGTCGCTGGCCGGAGTAAATGGCAAATTGATCGCCCGTCAGCTCGCGTGCCGCGAGAAGAACCTTAAGGCTCTTTGGCTGATCGGCGGATGGAAGTCTTCGAGGAGCATTAGCTCAGAATACTATCGACTCTCCGCGGCGGCAATTCAGTGTGCTGACGCCACCTTACGATTCCGGCATGCACAAACAGTCTCGCGTAACGTACAATCGCCGCATTCCAACCGTGGAGTCGCCCCTTGCTGACCATCCATTCGACCCTCATCGAAGACACCTTTGCTGAAGCGTTTCCGATGACGGCGGCGCGGCTGATCGTGACGGCCGACTCGCCACAGTGGGCCGAGACCGCCGCCCGCGAGGCCACGGGCTACGCCGCTTCGGTCATCGGCTGCGACGCGGAAGCCGGCATTGAACGACTGGTTTCTCCTGACGAGACGCCCGACGGCCGGCCGGGCGTGAGCCTGCTCATGTTCGCTTTCAGCCGCGACGCCTTGCAGAAGGCCGTCGTCAACCGCGTGGGGCAGTGCATTCTCACCTGCGCCACGACCGCCTGCTACAACGGCCTGCCCGTGGTCAAAGACAAGTCGATCAAGATCGGCGGCAACCTGCGGTTCTTCGGCGACGGTTTTCAGAAGAGCAAGAAGCTCGACGCCCGCCGCTTCTGGCGCGTGCCCGTGATGGACGGTGAGTTCACCTGCGAAGACGTGTTTGGCACAGTCAAGGGCGTGGCCGGCGGCAACTTTTTGATCTTGGGCGAAAGCCAGCCGGCGGCTCTGGCGGCGGCCGAGGCGGCGGTGGCCGCCATTCGGGCCGTACGCGGGGTCGTGCTCCCTTTTCCCGGCGGCGTGGTCCGCAGCGGCAGCAAAGTCGGCAGCCGCTACAAGCAGCTCCGTGCCAGCACCAACGACGCCTACTGCCCCACGCTGCGCGGCAGGGTCAAATCGGCGTTGGCCGAGAACATGAACGCCGTCTATGAGATCGTGATCGACGGACTGGAGTTGGCGGCGGTCGAAGAGGCCACGCGCGTCGGCGTCCGCGCCGGCTGTGGCCCCGGCATCGTCAAAATCACCTCCGGCAACTACGGCGGCAACCTGGGACCGTTCCACCTGCACCTGCACAAGCTGCTCGAGGGTGAAATTTGAGGCATGCTCGAACCGGAGGTTGGCGGTGGCTGGGCCGCGTGAAGTTTACCAGAACCTCACTGCGAAGCCGAATCATTTCGCATCTTTTGCCGCGCGCGGCTCAGCGTGGGGCCGACGCTGTTCTCGGCGACGCCGGTGGCCGTGCTGATTTCTTGGTAGGTCTTGCCTTCCAGATGATACATGCGGACGATGGTCGCCTCGTGCCCGTCCAGCCTGCCCAGCAGCCGCTCGACTTCTTCGCGGTCGCTGATCTGCTGCTCCGTTTTTGCACCATCGCCGCCCACGACATCCGCCGCCGAAATCGCGGCCGCGGCCGAGCCGTTTGCCGCGACGCGACGCAGTAGTTCGCGCACGACGACCCGCCGGGCCACCACGGTCAAGTACGTTGCCAGGCTGCTTTGGCCGCGAAAGTGCCGCAGGATGGCAAAGTCGTCGCGAACGAGGGCCAAAAACACTTCGGCGCAGAGGTCTTCGCGGTCTTGCAGCGTAAGGCGAATCGAACGGCACTGCGCCGAGTGATTGATCACATGCACGACCAGACCCATAAACCGATCGACAAAATCTTCCCACGCTCTCGGCGCTCGCGCCAGACAGCGTTCGATGAGGCTTCGATCAATTTCAGAGAGAGCCACGACGCACTACCTGGGCTAGCGGCGGCTAAAGTCGAGGCCGGTCCTTGCCTGGGGTTCCAATGGGTATCACCGAGATGAGAGGCGAAGAGCAATGCCCGTGCCGCTCGCCTCAACCACCTGATTTTACGACCCCGCCGGCATTCAGGCAAGTCCGTGGCGGGCGAAAACCGATCCAGCCCAAGAACCGCTTGACCGTCCCGGCGGCCACTCTTAGGATTCAAGCTTGTCTGGCGCGCGATGCCGTGGTTGAAGTGCTTCCGCCCTAAGCACTTGACACTCGCGCGGCCCACGGGTTGAATACCGCTTTGCCAGCGTCCATCTGAAAGGAGATCGTCGTCGATGACCCACGTCGTAGCCGAGCCGTGTTTTGGTTGCAAGTACACGGATTGCGTGGTGGTCTGCCCTGTCGAATGCTTCTATGAAGGCGAGCAGATGCTCTACATCCATCCGGATGAGTGCATCGATTGCGAGGCCTGCGTGCCGGAGTGCCCGGTGGAGGCGATTTTCCACGAAGACAACCTGCCCGAAGAGTGGAAAGACTTCACCGCGCTGAACGCCGAAATGTCGACCCAGTGCCCCGTGATCACCGAAAAGAAAGAGCCGTTGGCCGGCGCGGAGTAAGTGCCCGTAGCAACACAAACCCGAAGCGCAAGCGAGGCAGGGATGTCGCCCCTGACTGGCTTGCGCTTCGGGTTTGTGTGAATCGGCTCTAAAACTGCGGCTCTAAAACTGCTCGGTGAAGTCGTGGCCTTCGCGGGCCAGGTTCTCAAAGCGCGTGTAATCCTGCAGCCAGGCCAGCTTCACGTCGCCGGTCGGGCCGTTGCGCTGCTTGGCCACGACCAGGTCGGCCTGCCCCGCCACACGGGCACGGTCTTCGTCGTTCGTGCAGTAGTATTCGTCGCGGTGGACGAACATCACCACGTCGGCGTCCTGCTCGATGGCGCCGCTCTCGCGCAGGTGGCTCAGCCGCGGCCGGTTGTCCTTGGTCACTTCGGCCTGCCGGTTCAACTGGGCCAGGCAAAGCACGGGAACCTTCAACTCGCGGGCCAGGGCTTTCAGCCGCCGCGCGATCTTCGCCACCTGCTCCTGACGCGGGTCCCTGGGGTTGTCGGGCTCGATAAGCTGCAGATAGTCGATCACCACCAGCGCCAGCTTCTCTCGACGCTTCAGTCGCCGGGCGGTGGCCGCAATCTCGGTCATGGTGCGGCTGGGAGTGTCGTCGATGAACAGCGGCGCCTTGCTCATCAGGTTGGAGACCGAGACCAGCTTGGTGCGGTCGGTGGGCGAGATGAAGCCGTTGCGCAGCTTGTGACCGTTGATTCGCCCGTGCGCGCAGAGCATGCGTTCGGCCAGCTCCAGCCGCGACATTTCCAGGCTGACGAACAGCGTGGTGCGGCTGCTTTCGATCGCCACGTGGTCGGCGATGTTGGCGGCCAGGGCCGTCTTGCCCATGCTCGGCCGGGCGGCCAGGATGATCAGCTCGCCCTCGTGCAGGCCGCCCGTCATCGAGTCCAGGTCGACATAGCCGGTGGGCATGCCGCCCACGCCGCCGCCCTTTTCCAGCCGCTGGTCGATGCGCGTCAGGGCCTCGTGCAGCACGTCTTCCAGCGGCGCCAGGTCGCCGGTGCCCTGCTCTTCGAGGATGCGAAACACCTTTTCCTCGGCGCGGGCCAGCATCTCGCGGCTTTCCAGCGACTGGTCGTAGGCGTCGCGTAGAATCTCGGTGCTGGCGTGGATCAAGGCCCGTAACGTGGCTTTGTCGCGGACGATCTGGCCGTAATACAGCGCATTGGCCGCGGTCGGCACCGAATCGGCCACCTCGCCGAGATACGCCAGGCCGCCGATCGTCTCCAGTTCGTCGTGCTTGCGCAGCCGCTCGACCAGCAGCATGGCGTCGATCCGCAGCCCGTCGTTGTGCATGGCCACCAGATGGCCGAAGAGCGCCTGGTGTGCCGGCGCGTAGAAATGATGGGGCCGCAGCAGGATGGCCACTTCGTCGCACAAATCGGGGTCGAGCAGCAGGCTGCCCAACACGCCTTGCTCGGCTTCCAGGTTTTGCGGCGGCAGCCGATCGAGCAGATCCGGGCCGCCGCGCGTGGGTAGACGCTCATCGATCCGTTGATACGTCGCCATGGGCGCTTCCCTCCGTGTCCGTCGTGCTTACCAGCGAGCATACTACCGGGCGGCGGCGGCGGCGAAAAGCCATTGCCCGAAAAACGCGCCCGGATTGGCTGATTTGGTTATCGCCGCCGCGCTTGAAGCTCCGCGACAAAGTTGGCATGATCAGGCGAGTCGGTCCCTTGCCGGAGCGCGGCGAAAACTGCCGTCAAGTCGCCGCGCAACAGCGCGGCGCGATCGAGCCAGAGGCCGGGAAAGACCGTGCTCTTCACGATGCCTGAAGGGTCGGCGGCGATCAGTTCGTACTTGCCTTCATGCAGCCGAAACCAGTCGATTTCCCGGTCCCGCGTTCGCCACACCAGATACTCGCGGACACCTTCCCGCTGGTACACTCGCAACTTGGCGTGCAAGTCGTAACTGACGCTGGAAGCCGCGATTTCAGCGATGAACTCGGGCGGTCCGGAAAAATAATCTTCTTCATCGACGCCGGACTGGCCACCGGAGATGGCTTCGATGACGAGCAGCAGATCAGGTTGGGGTTCGTTGAGATCATCGAACCGGACCGTGGCGTTGTCGGCCGCATCAAGTCCGGGGGTCTGAGCAAGGTACTGTGTCAGCCAGCCTCCGAGCCACAGATGGGGACGACCATGACGCCTGGACACCGGCGACGGCATGTACACGACTCCTTCGATTAGCTCGGCTTTCTTTACGCCCGGCGTAGCCCAATAACGATGTTCGAACTCGTCGCGGGTCAAATGATCGCCAGCCTCCAGCGGCGGGACCGCGTCTGGCGAAGCGGGAAAGTCGCTGCTAGGAATAGCCATAAGCGGTTGTTCGGTCTTGTGAGGGCCCCGGTAAGCTTCGGCCGATTTCTTCGCTCGTCTGCGCGACCGCGGTGGCCGCCTCCGCCGACATCGCTGCGCCGCACTGGCACGTTCTTGATTCCACCGCCCAAATGATAACTTCACCGGGCAGGCTTCGCAATTCTTCGGCCAATGTCAGCACTTCGGCCAAACTAAGATCGTGACTACCGGAGCTGCGGAGGCGCCCCAAGGGTGCCTCGGGCCAGCGCCAACAGTGGACCGTGCCCGGCGAACCGACCGCCTGGCAAGCGTCGCAAACGATCAGACGTTCGACGCCCTCGAGCCAGTCGAGCAGGTCGGCGGGCGAAGAGGCCGTTCGGATCGTGATGGTGCAATCCGCTTGCGGAGCAAGCGGGCCACGTAGCCCGCTTGCTCCGCAAGCGGATTCGCGTTCCAGCGCCAAACGCTCAGCCACCCGCCAACCAATCTGGTCGTCGCCGTGTGGGCTGCCCAATCCGACGATCAACGTGGTTACGCTCATCGCTCGATGGTCAGCCGCAAGGCGTGGGTCGAGCAACTGATGCAGGGGTCGTAGTTGCGTATCAGGTGCGAGCACGAAAGTGCCATCTGAGGTTCGTCCTGGTCCAAAATCCCTGCGATCCAGTGGCGGAGATCGTCTTCGATTTGCCCCTGGTTCTGCGAGGTGGGCGGCACGATTTTGGCCTCGGTCAGCAATCCCTCGTCATTCACCACATAGCGATGATAGATCAGGCCCCGCGGCGCCTCGGTCGCGGCGCAACCGACCCCGGCCCGACGTTCGTAGGCAATTCGCGGCGGGCGAGGCGGCTGATAGGTTTTGAGGATGTCCAACGCTTCCTCATAGGCGTGGACCAGCTCCAGCCCGCGGGCCACGATGCCGTGGAACGGATTATTCGATGGCCAGTCAATGCCCACCTCGTCGGCCAGCCGCCGCGCCGCCGGCATGAGGCGGTCGAGGCTCAGGTGTACACGCGCCAAAGGTCCTACCAGGTAGGGCGAACCGTCGGCCTTGCGCACCGAGTGCAGCGCGGTGCTGTGCGGCAGGTGCCGCTCTTCGTAATACTGTTCGTAGTCGGCGACCGCGATCGATCGGCCGTGATTATCGGCGATTTGTCCTTCGTTCATGGCGTATTCGTCGGGGTGGACCAGGGCCACCATCGTGTACGGCCGCTCGAAGGCCGGAAAATTGAAGCCGGCCACCCAGCGCGTGGCGTCGATGGCCGCTTGCAGGCCCCACTCGAAGTCGCCGACGAGCGCCGCCAGCTCTTCTCGCCGCGGTGCCCGGAAAAAGCCACCCACGGCCACGTTGATGGGATGGATGGCACGCCCGCCGAGCACCTCCAGCAGCTCGTTGCCGTGCTTCTTCAGCCGCAGGCCGCGCTTGACCTCGTCCGGCCAATCGCGGGCCATCGCCAGGCCGCTCTCGTAGCCGAGAAAGTCGGGGGCGTGCAGCAAGTGAATATGCAGCGCGTGGCTCTCGATCCATTCGCCGCAGTAGAGCAGCCGCCGCAACCGGCGGATTCCCGGCGAAATATGCACTCCCAGCACCGATTCGAGCGCATGTACGGCACTCATCTGATAGGCCACCGGACAGATTCCGCAAATCCGGGCCACGATGTCGGACACGTCTTCCACCGCTCGTCCACGCAAGAACGCCTCGAACAATCGCGGCGGCTCGAAGATCGTCAATTGCACGTCTTCGACCTCGTTGCCGCGCAACCGCACGTGCAGTCCTCCCTCGCCCTCGACGCGAGACAAGGCTTCGACGCGAACGGTACGGACGGTGGGTTGTTCTTCTTGCATTGTTCCTCTCGGTAGGGTGGGACCAGCGAGCTTGCGAGCGCCGGCCCACCGAGAACGACGTCGCTTACGGTGGGCCGGCGCTCGCAAGCTCGCTGGTCCCACCCTACGTTTGCTTCCCCGCCAACCGGTTGCTCTCGGCGCGGAACTCCGGCGCGTACGCATTGAACCCGCGTAAGAGCCGAACGGCCTCCTCAGGCGCAAGCCCCTCCGCGCGGAACTGGCCGGTTAGACTCACCAGGTTCGGCTGCTCGGCGGGCCCATAGCAACCGTAGCAGCCGCGATCGTAAGACGGACAAATCGCACCGCAGCCCGTGTGTGTGACCGGCCCCAGACACGGCACGCCGCGGGCAACCATCACGCAAACCGTGCCTCGCCGCTTGCAATCGAGGCACACGCTGTGAACCGGCGTCCGCGGCCGCCGCCCGGAAAGCAGCGACGCGATCACCTCCAGCAACTGACGCTTGTTGATCGGGCAGCCGCGCAGCTCGAAGTCGACCGGCACGTGTGCCGCGATCGGCGTCGACGTGTCGAGCGTCTGTATGTAATCGGGCCGGGCGTAAACCGCCTGCAGGTATTCCGGCGTGCTGGCCCAATTTCGAAGGGCCTGAATTCCGCCCGCCGTGGCACACGCGCCGATCGTCACCAGGAACTTCGATTGTGCCCGGACCCAGCGAATTCGCTCGGCGTCGGCCGGCGTGGTGACCGATCCCTCAACCAGCGTGACGTCGAACGGGCCGGCTTCCACATGGCTCGTCGCTTCCAGGAAGTAGGCGATGTGCAATCGCTCGGACACGGCCAGCAGCTCGTCTTCGCAGTCGAGCAGCGAAAGCTGGCAGCCGTCGCAAGACGCGAACTTGAACACGGCCAGGGTCGGCTTGGTCACGCTCATCGGAGGTTCCTTTGCGTCACAGCCCCTCGACTTTGAGCCACGGCTCGATGCGATCGTAGCGAAACACCGGCCCGTCTTTGCAGATAAACTCCGGACCAAACTGACAATGCCCGCACAGTCCGATCGCACATTGCATGTTCCGCTCGGTCGATGCCCAGATGCGTTCGATCGGAATCCCGCGGGCCACAGCGCTGCGGACAGTGTAACGCATCATCACTTCGGGTCCGCAGGTCATCACGACGGTCCGTTCGGGCACCAGCGGTTGCAAGTAGTCGAGCAACAACGGCACCACGCCGACGTTGCCCTTCCAACTCAAGTCGGCCCGATCGACCGTCGTCAGAACCTCGATCTGCTGCCGCGACCAGTCATCGTACTCGCGGACATAAATCAGCGTGTCGGGAGTGCGCGAGCCATAGATCAGCGTCACCCGGCCGTAAAGACGGCGGTCTTCGATGATTTTGTGAATCGCCGGCCGCAAGGGCGGCAGACCCAGGCCGCCGGCCACAATCACGACGTCGGCCCCCTCACAAACATCAAGCGGCCACGCCGATCCAAACGGTGCCCGCAGACCCAGCGTGTCGCCGGCTTGCAACCTTGCCAATGCGCGGGTGGTGTTGCCCATGGCGCGCACGGTGAACGACCAAGTGCGCTCGGCCGGACAACTTCCGCTGATGCCGATCGGCACCTCACCGATGCCCGGCGCATAGAGCATGCCGAACTGTCCCGGCCGAAAGCTGAAGCTCGCAGCGCGGTCGTCGTCGCGGAAGGCGAGTCGATACGTCGTCACGTCCGGTGCCTCGGCGATCGTCTCGCGCACCACGACGGGATCGGGTTGCCAAGGATTGATCCTGGCTGCCGGCACCGTGGTGGGCATCATCAGCTCGACTCCCGAATCGCGGCCACTTCTTCGGTCAGGTCGATTCCGACCGGGCACCAGGTGATGCACCGTCCGCAGCCCACGCAGCCCGACGTGCCGAACTGGTCGATCCACGAGGCCAGCTTGTGCGTCAACCACTGGCGATAGCGCGACCGAATTTGGTCGCGAACGACGCCGCCGTTCATGTAGCTGAAATCGAAGTTGAAACACGAATCCCATTGCCGCTGGCGTTCCACATGGTCGCCCTGCAAGTCCGTCACGTCTTTCACCGAGCTGCAAAAGCAGGTCGGACAAACCATCGTGCAATTGGTGCAGGACAGGCACCGCGAAGCAACGTCGTTCCAGCGGGGATGATTGAGATTGCCCAAGAGCAAATCGCGGATGCCCTCGGTATCGAGCCGGCGGGTGATCTGGTCGACGGCTTGTTGCCGGGCGGCCTCGGCCTGATTCAGCAGCTCGGCGTCGGCGTCCGTCGTCTCCAAATCGGCGACGATTTCGGCTCCCCGCTCGCTGCCGGTTTCCAGAACGAAGCCGGCCGGCAGCTCGGTGAGAGCCAGATCGAAGCCGGCGGTTGCCCGCGGACCTGTGCCCATCGAGGTGCAGAAGCAAGTCGCCGCCGCTTGCGTGCAGTTGACAGCGACGATCAGCGCCTGTTGCCGGCGAGCGGCGTAAATCGGGTCGACGTACGGCCCTTCCATAAAGGTGCGGTCCTGCACGCGGATGGCGGCCAACTCGCACGCCCGAACGCCCAGGAAGGCGTATTTGGGCGCGTCGTCGGGCGGTGTGCCCATCGTCCAACCTTCGGCGGTGCGATCGGCCGTGGCCACGGTGGCCAACGGCGGAAAAAGGAACCGCTTCCACGAGTGCGGTCCGACGACGTAGCCGAACAGCGCCTCGTCGTCGCGACGCTTCAGGCGGTAGCTGCCTGGCGCTTGCACGTCGGTCCAACCGCGCGGCAAATCGTCGACCGACGTGATGCGGTCATAGACGATGGCCTCCTGGTCGATCGTCGGCCCCACGATGGTATAGCCGCGGGCGGTCATCGCGTCGAACAGCGACTGCAACTCGTCCTTCGGCAACCAGCGGAGTGAACGCTCGACCGGAATCGTTTGCGACGGCAAGTGCTACTCCTCCCTTAAACCGGCTGAGGCAGCGACCGTCGGCTCGGCAAACAGGTCGAGCAACTGCAACCGCGTGGCCGTCAGCCGTTGTGCCAGCGAGGTCGCCATCCGCCGCATCAACAGATAGCCGGCTTCGTGGTTCGTGGAACAGAGCTTGGCCAACGTGCTGCCGCAGATGGCGACCGCCTGGGTGTCTTCCAACGCCACCGCCGAAACGGTCATCACGCTGTCGCCCAGCAGGGCCGACCAGGCGAGCATTTCGCCCGGCCCGACCGACAAGATGCGCACCCGTCCGCGGGTCGGCACGTGCATGTCGAGCCCGACGTGGCCTCGCTCGACGACATACACGAACGGATTCTTGGTTTCCTCCCGAAAGATCGTCGCGCCGGCCGGAAAGCGAACCACTGCGGAAACGGAAGCAAGTTCGTCCAGGACGGGATCCGGCAGCCCGGCCGTGAAACCGAGTTGGCGGAGCAGATCGTCGATCGCTTGCTTTTCCATCATCGAGGGAAACGGACGGGGCTGGAGTGAAGCACCTCAAACATCGTAAGAGGTTGTTGCCGTCGAGTGCAACGCCTGTTTGCGGACCAGGCGGCAGTGTGCCGAATCGCTCGGCATGTGCCGCACAGCACAGCACGGCGGCGACGTCGGGCACAGACAAGGTCGGCTCTCGCAAGTTGCGCCGGCAAAATGGCCGTCGCGCGCGAACTGATTGGCGCTTGCCGCTTTGGCACGTGCCATGCTTTACAAGTTGCTGACACTGGCGGAGGAGAGAATATCATGAACGTCGATCTAAGCACGAACTACCTGGGACTCAAACTGCGCAACCCGTTGGTGATCGCGGCCTCGCCGCTCACCATGGAGTTGTATTCCCTCGAACGCCTTGCGGAGGCGGGGGCGGCGGCGGCCGTCATGGCCTCGCTGTTCGAAGAACAAATCGAAAGCGAATGGTCGGCCCCGCATTCACGGGTGCCCGACGACCGCGCCTATTCAGCGGCTGAGCTTGTGGCCCACGGCGAGCTGTTCAATTACAATTCCGGCCCCGACGCGTACCTGCGGCACATCGCGGCGGCGAAGCAGGCGGTCTCGATTCCGATCATCGGCAGCATCAACGGCACGTCGGCGCACGGCGGTTGGGTCCGGTTTGCCAAGCTCATCGAGCAGGCCGGTGCCGACGCCCTGGAACTGAACGTTTACTTCGTGCCGACCAACCCCGACCTCACGGCCGAGGCGATCGAACGCCGCTATCTGGAGTTGGTGGCGGCGGTCCGGGCGGAAATCTCGATCCCGCTGGCCGTGAAGATCGGCCCGTTCTTCAGTTCGCTGCCGAACATGGCGCGACGGCTGGTCGAGGCCGGCGCCAATGGGCTGGTGATGTTCAATCGTTTCCTGCAACCCGACATCGATCTCGACACGCTGCAAGTGACGCCCAACTTGGTGCTCAGCAGCCGCGACGAGTTGCGGCTGCCGCTCCGCTGGATCGCCATCTTGCGGGGGCAAACCAAGGCGTCGCTGGCGGCGACCAGCGGCATCCACTTTGCCGAGGATCTCATCAAGCTGCTGTTGGCGGGCGCCGACGTGGGAATGGTGGCCTCGGCGTTGATCCGCAACGGCCCGGATCACCTCGCCACCATGCTGGCGGAGTTGGAGTACTGGCTGGAACACAAGAATTTCGGTTCTGTGGCCCAGATTCAGGGGCTTCTCAGCCAGGCGCGCAGCCTGGACGCCGGGGCCTTCGAGCGCGTCAGCTACATGCGGACGGTGATGTCGTTGAGCAGCTAGCGTCAGTCGCAATACACCTGGAACAGCGGCTCCTTCGGCAAGCAAATCTTCGCTGTAAAATGACGACGGGACAACGTTGGTCCGCCGTAGGTGTGCGCAAAACGTGGCAGCCTTCCAATTAGCTTGGCAGCCTTCCAATTTCGTTGGCAGCCTTGCAAGGATGGCGAACCGCGCTGGTCGCTTGATCGCGGAGGTGGTAACGGTTACCACCTGAAGCTCGTGCGCTTGTGGCATTTAGCTGGCCGCAGACCGGTTTTCCCTTCCGAACCGCTTGCTGCGCAAGGGTTTGCCGCGAATCGGGGCAACGCATCGACATGCGCTTATACAAGCGCGTCGCCGGCGCCTTTTGGTGCAACGTTGCACCGGATACCCCCCCGCCAGTGTGGCTAACGCACCACGACCGCGAAGATGCGCAACTCCGCACCTGACTTCGTTGAGAAGGCAGGCGGCCCGGCCGAGGTATCGGCCAGCCGAAAAGCCCCGAGCGCCAGCGTAGACGCGCAACTGGCGAAGTTTCGAAGATGGCCAACTCGCGCCAAAAGTTTGCGCCAAGGCCGCCACCTTTCGTTCTGGTGCTTTTTCGAAGGCTGCCAACGCC
>DATLUO010000005.1 GCA_035533075.1 Pirellulales bacterium
AAGGCGGTCCATGCCGGGCGGCGAGTCAGCGGTGGGGCGGTGGCCATGATGGTTACTCCTTCTTAATCGTGGGAACGAGTTTATGCAGATGTAGGGTGGGACCAGCGAGCTTGCGAGCGCCGGCCCACCACAAATGACGTCGCTAACGGTGGGCCGGCGCTCGCAAGCTCGCTGGTCCCACCCTACGATTCGGAAACAATGCGGCATTTGATTCAATACAGGACGCTCGTTGCCTGCTCGGTCACCGTCGTTTGCCTGCTCGCGCCTGTCTTCGCCGATGAACCGGCCGTCTCCTATATCTTTCCGGCAGGCGGACAGCGCGGCACGAAGGTCGACTTCCGCGTGGGCGGCATGTACCTGCACGAGGGCGCGGCGCTGGAGATGCTCGGAGCCGGCGTGACCGCTTCGGCCAGGATCGTGCCGACCGAGACGATCTGGTTCGAAGGGCCAGTCATACCCTTGCCTGCCTCGCAGCAGAAAGAAGACTATCCCAAGGACTACTCCGGCCAGGTTGACCTTGCCGCCGACGCGCCGCTGGGGCTGCGTCGCTGGCGCGTTTCGACCTCGCAAGGCGCTGCGCCGAGCATGAAGTTCGTCGTCGGCGACCTGCCGGAAATCGTCGAACAGGAAATCGACGGCGGTCCTCTGCCCGTGCAGGTAACGCTCCCCGTGACGATCAACGGGCGCATCTTTCCGCGCGAAGACGTCGATGACTGGACGTTTCATGCCAAGGCGGGCGAGCCAATCCGGGCGGAAGTACTCTCCTCGCGGCTCGGTTATCCGCTGGAAGCGCGACTCGTGCTTTATGGCCCGGCTGGCAGGCCGCTGGCGGAGGACGTCGGCTCGTTGGCGGGCGACGCCTGCCTTCGCGCCACGATTCCGGCCGACGGCACGTATCGCTTGCGGATCCATGACGTCAACTTTGGCGGATTGCAGCATTACGTCTATCGACTGAACCTGACGCGCGGGCCTTACATCGAGCGCGTTTATCCGTTGGGTGGCCGCCGCGGCGGCACGGTGCGGCTGGAACTCGACGGTCAGGGCGTGCCCGTGGAAGCCGTGGAAGTTGCCGTGCCCGCCGATGCGCCGTCTTGGTACGCGGCCCGCCTGCCGCTGGCCGGTGGGGAATCAAACCAGGTGAATCTGGAAATCGACGATCTTGACGAGCTGCTGGAACGTGAACCGAACGACCTGCCGCGGCAAGCCGCGACTCTCGCCGCTCCCGCAGTCGCCAACGGTCGGATCGGCGTTGCGGGCGACCGCGACTATTGGGCTTTCGCCGCCAAGCGGGGCGACGTATTCGACGTGGCGGTCTCGTCCGCTCGGCTCGGCTCGCCGCTCGACGCCGTTCTCGTCGTGGAAGATGCTGCCGGAAAAGAGCTTTTGCGCGCCGAAGAATCGCCTGGCAGTCAGAACGATTGCCGCTTGCGCTTCACGGCGCCCGCCGATGGTAGCTTTTATGTACGAGTGGCCGACCGTTTTGCGTCGCGGGGCGGACAGACCTTTGCCTACCGATTGCGGATTACGCCGGCCGCCGCGCCCGATTTCCGCCTGACCTTCGCCGCCGACGCGCTTTCGCTGGATCGAAAGTCGCAAGCGAAGCTGCGGGTTACGGCCGAACGGCTCGGCGGGTTGACCGGCCCCATCAAGCTTGCCGCGGATGGTTTGCCGCCGGGCGTCAGCGTGCAAGGCGGTGAGATCGCCGCCAACAAGCCGCACGCCGACCTGACTTTCGTCGCCAGCCAGACATCCAAGATCGAAGCCGCGCACGTGGTGGTACGAGGCACGGCGGAGATCAGCGGTCAGGCGGTCACGCATACGGCGACGTTGGCCGGCCCGCCGGGCGAAATGACCGTCGACAACGTGCTGTTGGCGGTATCGATGCCTACGCCGTTCAAGATCATCGGCAAATATGACCTCACGTTCGTTCCGCGCGGGAGCACGCTCGTGCGGCATTACGCGATTGACCGCGGCGGGTTTACCGGGCCGTTGCGAGTGTTGCCGGCCGATCGGCAGGCGCGGCATCTGCAAGGCGTCACGGGACCGCTCATCACGGTGCCGCCCGGCGCCGACGAATGCGAGTACCCGCTCTTCTTGCCGCCCTGGATGGAACTGGCCCGAACGAGCCGCTCCGTCGTGATGGCCGTTGGCGTGGTGGCCGACACGGACGGCAGCCAGCATACGGTGAGCTTCACTTCGCAAAACCAGAACGAGCAGATTGTGGCCCTCGTCGGCCCAGGCGAGCTGAGTGTGCATGCAGAGCGGACGTCGCTGGAGTGCGTGCCCGGCGGCGAGTGCGAGGTGCGCCTGCGTCTGGCCCGCGATCGGTCGCTCACTGGGCCGACCCGCGTGGAGCTCGTGCTGCCGCCTCATATCCACGGCATCGTGGCCGAACCGGCGACCGTGCCTTCGGATGCCGAGCGGGCCGTGCTTCGCATTCATTGCGACCGCGAATTTGGCCCCTTGAACATGCCCTTGATCGTCCGTGCCACGACCGAGCATGGCGGCCGGCCGGTGACGGCCGAGGCGCAATTGCAGCTCGTGGGGGCCAGCCGCAAACCATGACTCGCCAGGGCAGGCACTGCGACCATTGTGGGCGGATGCTCCGCAAGCCGGGCATCGTCATGTTGGATAATTTCTTTTGTTCGCTGGCCTGCAAGCGCCGCTTTCCGGTGGCGCTGCGGCGGCGGATGATCGCCCATTATCGCCAGATGGCCGCCGATGCGTCGGGCTGGATCGCCAAGACGTTGGCCTGGAACCATTCGCACGCGGATGAAGAGCCCATCGACATCGAGGCTTTTCGTCTGGTCAAGCACGGCGCTTTGGAAATCGTCGAGGCGTTGCTCGGCTGGGGGCCGATTCCCGAGCGGGCACTGCGGCTCATCAGCTCGGCGATGCTCGGCGCCGCGGACTTGCCGCCGGAAGACGGCGACGCGGATTAATCGCACGCGCCGACGGCAATCGTAGGGTGGGCCGGCGCTCGCAAGCTCGCTGGTCCCACCCTACATATCAGCAGGTTTTTCGGCGGTCTGCCAGCGTATCGCCGAGGGTTTGATCGAGGCTGACCTCCGGCCGCCAGCCGGTGGCGGCTTGCAAGCGGTGGATGTCGGCGATGGGATCGAATTTTTCCGGTCCGGGCTGAAGCTCCACGACCGCGGGCGAGACGCCGGAAATCTTGATGAGCCTGTCGACGATATCGCCCGTCCTGCGCGGCACGCCCGAGCCGACGTTGTAGACGCCACCCGATTCGCCGCGCTGCGCCAGCAGGCGATATGCCCGCACCACGTCGCGGACATCGGTCAGGTCGATCCACGTGTCGAGGTGCTTGACGCGGACCGTGTCGGTCGATGGCCCGGCGATTTGTTCAACCCATTCGGGCAGCATCAGCCGTGGCTCTTGCCGTGGCCCGGTATGTTGGAACGCGCGAACGATGACTGCGTCCAGATCATGCTCGGCCGCTCGACGACGCACTGCCTCTTCGGCCAGAAGCTTCGTTTTGCCGTAGGCGCGTTGAGGGTTGGTTGGAGTCGTCTCGTCGTAGCGATGATGTTCTTTCGTCGCTCGCCCGTAGACGTGGCTCGTGCTTATGAACAGGAGTCGCGGTTTATGCGGGAGTGATGCAGCCAGATCGACGACGCGCTCGGTGCCGCGAACGTTGACCTCGGTGGCCCGCTCGGTCGGTTCGGTCGTACCGCAATCACTCGGCACGCTGAGCGCGGCCAAGTGGTAGATGCAATCGGGCGCGAAGTCGCGGAGTGCCTTCTGAATCAGCTCGCTGGCTGCGCCTTCGCCGACGTCCCAACTCAGCACGTTGATGCGGCGGAGGTCGTCGCCGGCCCAACGCGGCCACTCCCCGCGCCGCGAGGAGCCGAGCACTTCGTCGCCGCAGGCTAACAAATGCTCAGCCAAGAAGCCGCCCGCAAAGCCTGTGATGCCGGTGATGAAAGCGCGCATGCAGGAAGCTGCTAGAGCTTTGCGATTTGTCTTGGACCGCTTCTTTTTACGCTTGCCGGGCCAAGTTCCACTCTTCGCACCGAATGACTCATGCGTTGTCATCGGGAGATGGCGCCGCGTCGCCAGTTGCCTCATGACCGGACGGCCCAGCATCGGCCGACTCTTCCTCCGGCGCGGCCTCAGCCTCCTCACCCCGTTCTTCATGCGGCACGCGCACCACCGCCGCCAAGGCATCGTCTTCGTCGAGCGACATGATCCGCACGCCCTGCGTGTTCCGGCCGATCACGCTGATCTCGCTGGCTGCCACGCGCTGAATCTTGCCGCGGGCCGTCATCAGCAACACCTCGTCGTCGTCGCTCACCGTCACGACGCTGACCACCGGCCCATTGCGCTCGGTGGTCTTGATGTCGCGCAGGCCCTTGCCGCCGCGACGCTGCGTGCGGTAGCGGCGCCCCGAACCGCCTTCCTCGCCACCCTCTTCTTCGGCACTCAGATCTTCGCCGCCTTCCTCTTCCTCGCGCGGCTCTTCGACAGCCTCCACGACGCCTTCCATCGGAGTTTCGTCGGCGATCGCAACCGCTTCCGCATCGCCTTCCACCACCGGACTGTTCGGCCCAAACGGCGTCCTTTTGCCATAGCCGTTGCGGCAGACGGTCAACAGCGTCGTCTCCGGCTCGGCCACCACCATGCCCACCAACTCGTCGCCCGAAGTCAGGTTGATTCCCTTCACGCCGCTCGTGTTGCGGCCCATCGGCCGGGCGTCGCTCTGGCGGAAGCGGATCGCCATGCCGCGGGCGGTCGAAAGCACCACTTCGTCGCCCGGCTTCGTGATGGCCACATCGACCAGCTCGTCGTCTTCCTTGAGCTTGATGGCGATGATGCCGTTGCGCTGCGGCCGGCTGTATTGCGACAGCGGCGTCTTCTTCACCAGGCCGCGCCGCGTGGCCATCATTAAGTAATGGTCGGCCGTGAAATCGCGCACCGCGCGGCAGTCGGCGATCGACTCGCCTTCGGCCAGGTTCAGCAGATTCACGATCGCGCGGCCGCGGCTTTCACGGGAAAGCTGCGGCAGGTCATAGACCTTTTGCCAATAGACCTTGCCGCGGTTGGTGAAGAACAGCAGGTAATCGTGCGTGCTGGCCGCAAAGAGGTGCCGGATCGGATCCTCTTCCTCGGTCTTGGCACCCTTCAGGCCCTTGCCGCCGCGCCGCTGAGCACGATAGGTGCTGGCCGCCGTCCGCTTGATATAGCCTTGGTTGCTGATCGTGACCACCATATTCTCTTCGGTGATCAAATCGCCCAGGTCAATCGTGCCGATCTCTTCGCCGCTGATCTCCGTGCGGCGCGTGTCGGCGTGCTTCCGCTTGACCTCCAGCAGATCCTCGCGGATCATCGCCAAAATGTTCTTGTCGTCCGACAGAATGCGCTGGTATTCGGCGATCTCGTCCAGAAGCTGCTCGTATTCCTTCCCCAGCTTCTCCTGCTCGAGGTTGACCAACTGGCCGAGCGTCATCCGCAAGATGGCGTCGGCCTGCACGGCCGTAAGCTGGTAGTTTTCGCGGGCGCCGCGTTCTTGCTGGAAATCGGCGTAGCCCCGCTCCCCCAACGCCCGACGCATCAGTGGGGCCGGGCACTCGATGGCCATCAGCCGCGTCTTGGCCTCGGCCTGCGTGGCCGACGTGCGAATGACGCGGATCACCTCGTCGATGTTGGCGTGGGCCAACAGCAGCCCTTCGACGGTGTGCTTGCGGTCGCGTGCCCGATTGAGCAAAAACTGCGTCCGGCGGCGAATCACCGACAGCCGGTGCCGCACGAACTCTTCCAGCAACTGCTTGAACGACAACGTCCGCGGCTTGCCGTCGACCAAGGCCAGCAGGATGATCGAAAACGTGTCTTGCAGCGGCGAGAACTGGTAAAGCTGGTTGAGCACGATCTCGGCGTCGGCGTCGCGCTTGATTTCAAGCACCAGCCGCACCGGCTCTTTCAGGTCGCTCTCGTTGCGGATGCCGGAGATGCCTTTGATCTTGTCGTCGTTGACCAGCTCGGCGATCCGCTCTTCAATCCGGTCGCGGGCCTGCTGATAGGGAATCTCGCTGACAATGATCCGCTGGCGGCCCTTGGCGAGTTCTTCGATGTGGCAGCGTGCCCGAACGACGATGTTGCCGCGGCCCGTGAAGTAGCTCTTGCGGATGCCGCTGCGCCCGCAGACCACGCCGCCGGTGGGAAAATCGGGACCGGGCACGATCTCCATCAACTCGTCGATCGAGACGTCGGGCTGGTCGATCACCCGCACCGCGGCATCGCAAATCTCGCCCAGGTTGTGCGGCGGGATCGACGTGGCCATGCCCACCGCGATGCCGTTGGCCCCGTTGATCAGCAGGTTGGGGAATTTCGAGGGCAGGACGGTCGGCTCCAGTCGCCGCTCGTCGTAGGTCGGCACGAAATCGACCGTATCGAGCCGGATGTCGTCCATCAGCATCGCGGCAAAGGGCGACATGCGGGCTTCGGTATATCGCATGGCCGCGGGCGGCAGGCCGGCGATCGAGCCGAAGTTGCCCTGCTTGTCGATGAGCGTGTACCGCATGTTCCACTCCTGGGCCATGCGGACCAGGGTGGGATAGATGACGCTCTCGCCGTGCGGGTGATAGTTGCCGCTGGTATCGCCAGAAATCTTGGCACACTTGACGCGGCCGGCCCCCGGCGTGAGGTTCAGGTCGTTCATGGCGACCAGGATGCGGCGCTGCGAGGGCTTCAGCCCGTCGCGCACGTCGGGCAAGGCCCGGCTGACGATCACGCTCATGGCGTACGTCAGGTAGCTGTCTTTCAGCTCATCTTCGATCGCGAGGTCGACCAGCTTTCCTTGGGGCTGGCCGTTGCCGCCTTCTTCGGCGGGAGTGAGTTCCGGGGAGTCAGGATCTTCCGAATCCGTCGACAATTCCGTTTCCTTTGACTGCTAAACCGGGCGGTGCGAACGGCGTTTTTTCGTACCCGGCGGCCGATGTTTTTCGACGCCTGCTTTTGCCGTAACTTCCTTGCAAATATACCAGTTTCAGCGACGAGCCACAACCGGCTTAATGATCGCTGGAAAAGGCGGAAGGCGGGCGCCGGATCACAATGCCTTAACTACCACGAAGTTCACGGCAAAGTGAAAGCCTTGCGTTGCCACAGGCTCGATGTAGTTGAATGCATCGCCCGGAATGCCTTCGAAGCCTCCGCTCTCGTAGCCGACACAACGAAACTGGTCGCCAACCTTCAACTCCGGCACCTCCCGAACCAAGGGCATTTCCGTTGATGAGAATAGTTGCGGCGTTTCTAATTCGCGGCCATCAACACGATCAATTCGCAGAAAAAATGGTTCGCCGGAATAGGCTTTCTGGCGAGACGTATTGGGCACAACTTCCCCGGAGACCTTTACAACCGCCCCTAGCCGCTTGCCAAGGCGGCCTTCAATGCCCCGCTCTTCGATGCCTTTGATTGATAAAGGTGTCATTCCAGGCACATCGGCCGTGCCGCCCGCGGCTACGAAAGCCGACCAGACGGCGAGGAAGGCGACGCTGACGATGGAAATCTTGGTCTTGGCTCGGTTCATAGCTGTGGCTGCGGAGATTATAATCCAGGCATGAAACCGCAATGCGATCCCAAGGTCGATTACGCCTTCAAGCACGTATTCGGTCGCGAGCAGAACAAGCCCATCTTAACAAGCTTGATTGACGCTGTCTTGCAGCCCGCGGCTGGCCAGCAGATCGAAAGCCTCGATCTGCTGAACCCCTTCAATGACAAGGAAGATTTGGACGACAAGCTGTCGATCCTGGATATCAAGGCACGGGACGAAAGTGGGCGGCAGTTCAACATTGAGATGCAGATGCTTGCCTTTGGCGCCTTCCGCCAACGGGCTCTCTATTATTGGGCCCGATTGCATCAGGCCCAACTGCAGGAAGGGAAGAAGTACCGCGACCTGCGGCCCACCATCGCGATTTGCTTCCTGGATACGCCTCTGTTTCCGGATCTGTCGGACCATCACCTGATTTTCGAGCTTCGCGAGCGTCACCATCATACGCTCTTTACCGATCAACTGGCGATGCATATCCTTGAATTGCCGAAGTTTGATAAAGCCATCGATGAGTTGACGACCCCTCTTGACCGCTGGCTGTTTTTCTTGCGGCACGCCGAGGAACTCGATCTGGATCGACTGCCAGCGGCTCTGGATTTTGCTGAGATTCGCTTGGCAGTGGGAGATTTAATGATGATCACGCAGACTGAACTGGAACGCGAGCGGTATGAATCGCGACTAAAGGCGCAGCGAGACTTCTATGCCGCTCTTGAAGACGCGACGGAGAAGGGGCTCTCGGAAGGCCGCGAGAAAGGCATTGCCGAGGGCCGCGAGCAGGGGCGCCAGGAGGGGCGCGCCGAAGGCCAAATAGCGAGGATTCATTCCTTTCAGCGGCTATTGCATCGCGACCTGACCGCAATCGAAAAGTTACAGAGCCTGCCGCCTCAGGAACTCGACAGCCTCGCCGCTCGGCTGGAAGCCGAGCTTAACGCCAAGTTGAAAAACGGCAGTGATCGCGACACTGGCTCATAATGTCTTAAGCACCTGGAACACTATTTCAGCCGCTCGATCCGCGACACGAGCTCCGCGTGACCGAGTTGGCGGTCGGTCGGCACCGTCAAATAGCAGGCCGGGTCGCCGCAACAGTCGAGAATGATCTGCAGATCGTTCGGCGCGCTGTAACCTTCAGGGCACGGTTCGTGACCGTGGATGAAGACTTTTGCTCCCACCATCTTGGCAAACGCCCGCGCGTTTTCGACGCGATAGTCGCGGCCCCAGAGCAAGTCGAACACATCGCCGTGCTCGATGAGGTCGGCGGCCTCCAACGGTCGCGAAAAGATCGACCGGTCGAACGAGCGCTGGTCGCTCCGCTCGGGCAGGCTGTGGCATACGAACACGTCGCCCGGCAGCCGGACCGCCAGCGGACAACTGCGGATAAAGTCGTTGTAGGCTTCGCGCACCCGTTCCGCGGCCGCGCCGTACATCTCCTGAATGCCCAGGCGAAAGAGCAGGTTCAGCATCTTCTTGCCTTTGATGATCGGGTAGTCGGTCATCTCGGCCAGCTCATGGTTGCTCAACAGAAAATGGACGCGGTCGGGATAAGCCGCTTTGAGCTTGGCCACGTCTTCGAGCATGGTGTGCGACATGCAGCCGCCGTTCGACGGATACGCCGGCCCGCCGTGGCAGACTTCCTGCAAGATCAGGTGCCGCCGCGGCCGGCGCTCCAAGTCGGCGGTTTTCTTGATGGCGTTGAAGTTCCGACGGTGGCCGTGCAGGTCGGCGGTGATCATCACGTCGTCGGCCATCTCGCGCGTGATGGTGATCACATTGCCTTCGCGGCCGGGCGTATTCTGGTTGGCTTCCGTCGCCCGGCCAAGCGTGGCGACGACGGTCTCGATGTAATCAGGCTTGGCGACCATGAGGATCGGGGGCGTGTAGGAAAAAAATCGTAGGGTGGGACCAGCGAGCTTGAGAGCGCCGGCCCACCGACGGCGCCACACAAGGGTGGGCCGGCGCTCGCAAGCTCGCTGGTCCCACCCTACCCTATAACAAGTGCCTGGCCTTGATCTCCAGGTAACTGTTAATCAAGGGAGTTGTCAAATTCTCTGGATACACGTCGAGCGAGAGCACGCCCTTGGCGTCCAGGTCGGCCAGCACCTGGTTCCGCCAATTCAGAATATCGGACGCCACCGCCGCTTGAAAGAGCGCCTCGCCTTGGGGCGCCTCCGCTTCCGCCGGGTCGAACAGCCGGTGGTCCCGCAACAGCACCCCCAACGGCAAGTGCCGCCCGGAAAGATTCCCCAAGTAGCGGCCCACCTGGTTGGCGTTGACCTCGTCGATCAGGTTGCTGATCAAGACCACCAGCGACCGCTTGCGGCAGTGCGCGGCCAGATACAAGAACGCCTGATCGTAGCGAGATTCGACCAGCCGCGGAAACCGGTCGAAGCTGGCGTGCAGCAGCCGGTTCATCTGGTGCATGCCGCCCGATGGCGGAACGTAGTTGTGAATCTCGTCGGAAAACGTCAGCAGCCCGACCGAGTCGCCGTGGGCCAGCGCCACGTAGCTCAGCATCAGCATGGCGTTCAGGGCGCGGTCCAGCAGGCTCAGCTCGCCCGTCAGGTTCGTCATCATGCGGCCGCAGTCGAGCATGAACACCAATCGCTGGCTTTGATTGGCCTGAAAATCCTTGACGGTCAGCTTCTGCCTGCGGGCGGTGCTCCTCCAATCGATGTGCTTGTAGTTGTCGTCGGGCGTGTAGTCGCGAAGCCGTTCGAACTCGTTGTCCTGGCCGATCTTTCGCGTCCGCCGCACACCCAGCAGGCTGAGGCGGTTGGTGCGGGCCAGCAGGGCATATTCCGAAACCTGCTTCATATCGGGATAGACGTGGATGACGCTGGTCACGTCATAGTCCAGGAACCGCTGCCACAGGCCCCACCGGCTGCGCACGCGCAGGTGCGCCGACGGAACCGTAAACGCGCCGCGGCGGCGGCTGTGCGCCTGGTAATTGAGCACGACCCGGCTTCGCGCCGCCAGCGGCAAGCGAAACTCGGGCGGCTGGGCCTCCAGTTCGTGCGGCACGCCGTCGCGCACCCAGACAAATCGGGCGAAGCGCGAATAGTTCGACACAACCAGCGTCACGGGATGCGGCTGGCCCAACGAGGCCGCCCGTACCGTTTCGCGATCGATCGAAAACGACTTCCGCCGGGGCAGGCTGAAGAGGTCGACGGCCGCGACCAGCGCCACAAGCCCGTCGAGCAGGGCCAGCGGATACCAGGCCGTCGCGTCATGCGAGACGCGCGGCAAGAGAAGCAGCATCGACAGAGCAGCCGGAACGGCGGCCAGATAGACGAGCGGCCGGTGCGGATAGACGCGCAGCCAGTAGGCGAACCCTCCCAGCGCGTCCAGCACCACCGACAACCGGACGAAGTAACCGAGCACGCCTTCGCTGGAGACGGCCAGCGAGACGATTGCCGAGGCAGTCAGCGCCGCCCCCGCTGCCAGCGGCAACCATGCCCACGCCCAGAACAGCCGCGGCCGCTCGCCGTAGTTGACGTGCAACCAGCGCACCAACAGGAGCAGAGTCAACCCGACGACGACGGCGATAAAGGGATGGTTTAGGAAAGGCATGGCGGACGAATATCCTACCCGATGTCGGGACGCGGTCGTAGGGTGCGACTGGCCTGCGCAGAATCGTCGATTTGTTCCGCTACAAAGGCGTTTGGGGCAATCAATTCGAAGATGGCCAACTCGCGACGAAAGCTGGACTGCGACACGCGTGTCGCATCGGCGCCTGCCAGCGGCAAAAGCGCCGCACGCGGCGCATTTGCCGACCGTAGCGCTTTTCACCCCGCGAGAGGAAAGCTGTTGCGCCGCGCCCATGCGACACGCGTGTCGCATCGGCACGTGTTGGCGGAGACGAACGGGGCGCCGTCACTTTGGCAGCGTGCTGCCAAACTGAGCGGCATGACGGACGACACCCATCCAACGATGGAGTCGCAACCCTTTACTGCCAAAGCTTTTACGCTTCCACGACGGAAAGTAGCGCCATCCGCTCGGGCAACGGCGCCGTCGGGGCATTTCGAAGGATCGCGGCCGAGCAATATCGCGCGATAGCCGGGACGCCGCCGCCGGGCGGCCGTTTTGGTGCAACTTGCACCAAAACCCCCCACCGGTGGTTTGTCTGGAGTTTCGCCGAACGCTGACCGAGCTCCGCCCGCGAATCTTCGGGATCGAAGGCTGCTATGCGATTTGCCTTCGGCATAAATCACCAATCGCGGGATCTTGGCTGAACAACGGTTCTCGACGCCTTTATCCGCTCTTCGCCGATTGCAGGTAATGCCGCGCGCGGTAGACTATGGTCAAGGAGGCGAAGTATGAACGTCAATCTGACCGCGGAACAGCTTCAGGCCGTCAAGGACGGCGGCGCCGTCCGCGTGCCGGTGCCTGAGCTGGCGATGGAATGCGTCGTGGTGCGCGCCGACCTTTACGCGCGAGTTCAAACCGTCGTCGACGACGCCGTGGGGGAGGACGAGGTCGCCTTCCTGGTCGAGTCCAGTATGCGAGAGTACGATGACCACGACCCGGCGCTGGAAAGCTACCAGAAATACCGCGAAGGATGAAACGCGGCGACGTCGTTCTTGTCGATTTCCCTTATACGAGCGGCCTTCGGAGCAAGGTCCGGCCCGCCGTCGTCGTTCAAAATGACCGCGATAATCAGCGGTTGAGTAAAACAATCGTGGCCATGATCACCGGCAATCTGCGCCGGGCAGGCGAGCCGACTCACCTGGTCATTGATCCCGGCGCGCCGGGATTCCGAGGAGTGCCGATTGACGATCGTTCGGTGCGCGCGGAGCGGCACGGAGTCCGTTCCCTACAGTGCATCGCCGGGGACGGCTTTCCCGCGAGGCCATTAAAGCCTCGGCACCTCGACCGAGCGAATCAGCTCTTCCAACAACTCGTCGACGCGCCGCCCCTCCACCTCGGCCTCCGGCGTGAGCACTACGCGATGCCGCAAGGCGGGCAAGGCGATCTGCGCCACGTCGTCGGGCACGGCATAGTCGCGACCCGAAAAAGCGGCCAACGTGCGGGCGCCATGCACCAGCGCAATGCCGCCGCGCGGCGACGCTCCCAGGTGGAACTGCGGCCATTGCCGGGTCAGCCGCACCAGCGTGTTGATGTAATAAATCAGTTTGTCGTCGACGCGCACCTGGCTGCACGACTCGGTCGTGGCCACGATCTCGGCGGGGCCGGTCACCGTCTCCAAGTCGGCCAGCCGCGCGTCGAAATCGACCTCCTGCCGGTGCATCTTCAAAATATCGGCCTCTTCCTCCGCCGACGGATAGTCGACCCGAATCTTGAACAGGAAGCGGTCGAGCTGCGCTTCCGGCAAGTTGTACGTCCCTTCGGATTCGATCGGGTTCTGCGTGGCCAGCACCAGAAATGGCCGCTCGAGCTTGTGGCTTACGCCATCGACGGTCACACGATACTCCTGCATGATCTCCAGCAGGGCCGCGTGCGTCTTGGCCGGCGAGCGGTTGATCTCGTCGGCCAGCAGCAACTGCGTGAACACCGGCCCCGGTCGAAAACGGAACTCCTGACTCTTCATGTCGAACAGCGGCGAACCCGTGATGTCGGAAGGCATCAGGTCGGCGGTGAACTGAATGCGGCCGAATGCACAGCCGAGCACGCGGCCCAAAGCGCGGACAAACAGCGTCTTGCCCAGCCCCGGCACGCTTTCGATCAGCACGTGACCCTGCGAGAACAGCGCCACCAGCGTCGACATCACCAGCTCGTCCTGGCCGACGTAAACCTTGCGCAACTCGTGGGCGATCCGCAAGAAAAGCCGCTCCGCGCCGGCCGGCGGAGCTCCGTGCGGCATGGCTGCGCCTTCGCCATTCTGGCCCTCGGCGACGGATCTTTGCGCCTGGCCTGTGCCGACGTGCGCCGTGTCGAGTGGCACGGCCCCGGCAGGTGCGGGCGGAAGCGGTCCGGTGGGTGGATCGAAAGTGCCTTCGTTCATGCGGATGGAAAGGTTGAAGTCGAGTTCGCGTCAAGCGGCTCGGTCTTGGCCGTCGCGCCGCCGCGTCGGTAGCGCCCCGGCTCGCGCCGCACCACCTGCTGATAGTGAGCGACGCGCTGCGCGGCGTATTTCTCGTCGCGCGTCCGCTGGAGCAAGCTGGCCAACGCCGCGATGTGACGGCCAAAATCAGCCAGCCCCGCGGCGGCGAGCGGTCGCGGGCGTCCAAAAATCGGCAATCGACTGTAGCAGAAGATCAGCCCCAATGCACCCAACTGCAAGAAAATGACGCTCAGCGGCCAGACCGCCAGCACGTCGAAACCGGTGCGCGACCGTGCGGCCGGCTCTTGCTCCCAGACCGGCGGCCCGCCTGCTCCGCTTTCCAAAAACACGACCTCCCTCGGCGCCGGCCCGATCTCATCCACCAGGCGTGCGGCCAGCTTGCGGTGCTCGTGGTTGACCAAGGGGAAGTTCAGGAGAAATGAGCCGTTGACCACGACCAGCAACTCGCCGTCATTCGACATCTCCTGGCGGCTGACGAGCGCATCGCCTTTCGATTCCAGCAGCACTTCGGCGTCGAGCGGCGGCACGAGGCGGCCGTTGAGCTCGATCTGGATTCGATTGGCGTTTACGTCGCTCACCCAGTCGGCCGCGCCTTGCAGCGTTTTCACCACGCGAGGTTGGCGCTTGCCGCGCGAGACGAACCACTCGCAATCTTCGTCTTCGGGAATGGCGGCGCGGGCCGTCAAAAACCGGTCCTGATCGTTCGCCAGGCGGCGCGAGATCTCTGCTTGCTCATCCGGCGGCGTCATGCCCTTCACCGCATTCCAGTAGGCGGGCGCCGCATCGTAGTCGCGGCCGATGTAGATCAGCGTTCGGCCGTTGCCGCGCCGCCACCAGGCCGTAAACCACTCTCGCACGTCGGATTGCGGAGGCCGAAAGTCGTCGGGCGCCCAGACGATGCAATCGGCTTTTTCATAAAGGCGAGGCGAAAGCCGGGTGGCGGTGGACACATGGTGCCCGGCCGCCTCGAACAGCCGCGCCAACACCGCGGTGCCGTTGACGCTGCCGCCGGCGCCTCGGCCAAAACGCCGGCCATACCCCGTGTCGAAGTCTTCCTCGCACCCCGTCATGGCAAAGGCGAGGAGCGAGAGCAGCATCACCCATACCCGGCGGCTCATGTTCGTTCCTGCCGGGCAAGCATCGCCGTGAAGGGTCCGACCTCGTGCCAGACGGTTTCGAACTGGGCGCGGCCCAGCGCGTGGCCGCCGAAAAAGACCTCTTCGAAGGTCACCATCGATCGCTCCAGCATCGACCGCAGCGCCGGTTGCGGACGCAGCTCGCGCAAATACTGGCGATTGGTCTTGCCTTTGGACAAACGTATCACCTGGTGGCGGTCCAGCTCGACGAGCTGGTAGCTGAACAGATAAACGATGGCTTCGCTGAATCTCGTTTCTTCATAGAGCCGGCGGGCCTCGGCCAACAAATCGATATCGCCGCGGCGAATCCGGAACGGAAGAGCCTCGATCCGCGCGGCGTCATCGACGGCCGTATGCTTGACGCGGGCCGTGTCGTCCACGGCCGCCTGCTCTTCGCGGCTCAGATAGGCGCGAATAAAAAACCAGGCGATGGCGAAAAACAAAGCGACGAGCAGCACGATGGCCAGGATGTCGCCCCAGGCACCGAGGGTCCGGCTTGCCCGTGGCCTGCTTTCGTCGACGTCGCGTTCTGAATCATTCTCGCTTGGCGGCTTCGCTTCTGGTTCGCCGCTTTTGTTAGCAACGTTCTCCGGCGGGCTGAGGTGAACGCGGCGCAGCGAATCGTGGTCTTGGTCATACCACGGAAAGGCCTCGCGACGGAGCGCTCGCCTTGCATCTTCGACGCCGGCAATCGGGCCGGCGAACGCTTCGGCCGCAGAGGCAGGCAAACCGACTGCCAAGAGTGCGGTCGTACAAGCTGAAATCAGGAATCGGCCCATGAAAGATCGAGCGGCGCCATGTTCGTGTGCGGAGAACCCGCATTCTACCATCCTCGGCCGCGTTCCGCTGCCTACGGCCGCGCCGGGTAGTGATTTCATTTCAGCCGTTGTCAAGAAGAATCCGTAACGGACGGTCGGGTTTTTTGGTGGTGCCCAAGGAATGGGCACAGCGCCGCTCCTGAAATCACCTTGAGAGCATCCTATCCCAAGCTTCTGCCATAAGTCGGTCTGCTTGCCTCTCCATGATTCGTTGTTGCACGGCCATTCCGCCGCCGAACGCCGCCACCACGGTCATCAACCATAACAGCGTTTTCAGGGAGAACTGGGGGCGGCGCATGGGGTTACCAGTAACTAAGGAGCAATATGAAGAACGCAATGACGAGCCCTGCCCCGGCGCCGCCCATTGCGCGACCTCTTAGTGCGCCGATCGCGGGAGCGATACAAGCGGTCTCGCCGAAGAGGCAAAATGGCCAGCTTTCACGTTCACAGTCCGGCAAAGCCTTCGCGAGCGTGACCGCGAGCGCCAGCAGGGAAGTAGCCTGGAACAACGCTCGCAAGCCAGCAATTCCCGGCGAGCATGCCTTGCGGAGCCGATGGCCGACCCACGGCCCTCCACGCGCGCGACTTGGTTGCACTCGTACGATAAGATAGTCGATCCAGCGAAAGCAAGTAGACTCGCAAACGTGACGACCAACCGTT
>DATLUO010000006.1 GCA_035533075.1 Pirellulales bacterium
CCGGCTCCCGCAGGCCGTTGGCGCCGATGTCGGCCGCCAACTTTTCCAGCTCGTCTTCGTGCATCATCGGAAAAAGCTCGGCGGCCGGGTGGCGATCGTAGGAATAGAACGAAAACGACATGGAAGGGTCCTTTCATAGGGATCAGGGTTCGGGGTTCAGGGTTCAGGGTTCAGGGTTCGGGGTTCAGGGTTCAGGGTTCAGGGTTCAGGGTTCAG
Source organism: Pirellulales bacterium (assembly GCA_035533075.1). Classification (NCBI taxonomy): domain Bacteria; kingdom Pseudomonadati; phylum Planctomycetota; class Planctomycetia; order Pirellulales; species Pirellulales bacterium. The sequence goes on from DATLUO010000006.1 coordinate 217, forward strand.
GGTTCAGGTCTTGGGTCTTGGACGTTTAAAAGGTGCGGGGCCGAAGGATATAGCATTAGTGTACCGCTGAACCGATACGGTCGCAAGCGTTCAGTTGCGGCAGCGATATTATTTCATGCCAAGCCAGCGGCACGGTAGAACCGGGAATGACGGCAGGGGCTTCGGCCCGAATCGAAACAGAACCAGCGCAAGCCAGTCGCAGGAGAAGATGAGCGATGAGGAATCAGGGATGAGAGATAACGAGAAAAAGGGCGTGGTTCAAAAGCGGGCGGTGCTGAGCCGGCTTCGGCCGCGCTTCCCTGAAGGTGTCGTGTTGGCAACGGCTAAAGCCAGGACCGAGAAGCCCGGCTAAAGCCGGCTAGCCAGGGAATAGTATTTCGGCACCACCAGCTAAAGCTGGTGGCAAACGGCCCAAAAACCGGCTGAAGCCGGCTGCATGTCTGATCTGCGGTCGGCGGAGAACGGCGCAAAACAGAAACACTGCAAGCCACTTCCACGAGAGGATGAGAGATGTGCGAAAACCGGCGCGACGGAGGAACGCGAGAAATACTTTTATAAGCCAACTTTGATGCGTTCCGCCGTCGCCCCAAGTCACGGCCCTGTTGTGCTTTGCGACCCGACCTGTTCGCGCAACTTTTCATTTCTTGGCGTGGTTCAAAGCAGGGTAACACTTCCCGTTCGAGTTCTGCCAGCACCTCCTGCCGGAAGTACCTGCCGCTGCGTTGGTTACGTCCTGACGCGGCCCACGCAGGGCGGCGAAAGCTGTTACCCTGAGATTCCTTGATTTGAACCACGCCTGTTTTTCACAAGTGTTTAAGATCGCGGCGATCTTCGCTTGGCTTGCCGGAGGGACGGGGAACGCCCGCTCAACTGTCGGAATCCGACAGTTGGCCAATGGTGGGGGTTCCCTCCGCGTTCTCGACGAGCAGTGCGGGTCAAACGTTTGCAATTCGTCGGTGTTGATCCCTCGGCTTCGTTTTGGCGCGAATTGGCCATCTTCGAAATGCCTGAAGGGGCGCGCCGGTGTAATGGGATCTCGAAGCCTTGTCGTCGCGGGTAAAGCTTCGCCTAACCCGGTACGCAGGTGCCGTACACCAACCCGAAGCGCCCGCGAGGAACGTGAAAAAGGGCGGCAAAACCTCGCTTGCGCTTCGGGTTAGTGTGAAAATGGGAACGAGTTCGGCGAAGCTTTACTTGCCGTTGGAGGGGTGTCGTCGGTCATGCCGCTCACTTTGGCCGCGCGCAGCCAAAGTGGCGGCGGCCCGTTCGTCTGCGGCAACGCGTGCCGATGCGACACGTGTGTCGCATGGGTCGCGAGGTACACGGCGTTCCTCTCGCGGAGCGAGAGGGCTACGGGTCAACCGGCGCGGCGACGCTCGGCCGGCGCGTCGCTCGGCTTGAGATGCCAGTGCGGCCCGCGAAGAATCTGCGGCGCGCCAGCCACGCGCGGACCCACCGGACCCGTGGGGTTTCCCTCCCAGGCATGCGTCTGCACCTGAAGCAGGATGCGCTCGGCAACCTTGACGGCCTCCAACCCCGCCTCGCCCGATACGCGCGGCGCTCGTCCCGTGCGGATGCTCGTCACGAACTCGGTCAGCTCGCCGCTCAAGGGATCGCCCGGTTCCACCCCCACCGTCTGACGAGGCAAGTGCTCGTCCAGCAGTGAGTCCTTGAGAAGCGTTCGTTCGTCCGGCGTCAATCGTTCGACGTCGAGCTCGCCACGCAGCACCGCGGCGCTCGGCCGCACCACGTCGACCGTTCGAGCAGCCAAGTCGACCGCCGCAAAACCCTGGGCCGACCAAACGTGCAGCGTGCGGGCCGCCGAATGGCTGGCCCGCGACGCGCTGAGCGCCGCCACGCAGCCGTTCTCAAAGCTCAGCCGCGCGTTGACGAGGTCTTCGTGCCGGCCAAACAGCGCGACGCCCAAAGCGTCCACGCGCCGCAAGGGCGAATTGACGATGGAGAGCACCAAGTCGATGTCGTGGACCATCAAGTCGAGCACCACGCCAATGTCGGTCGAACGGAAGCTGAAGCCGCCGCGGCGCACCGCTTCGATGTATTTGGGCGCCCGAACATAGGGTTGCGCCGCCACGAAGGCCGGGTTGAATCGCTCCACATGGCCCACTTGCAGCACCAGCCCGCGGCGCCGGGCCAGCTCGACCAACTCGCTGGCCTGGGCCGTCGTCGCCGCCAGCGGCTTTTCGATCAACAGGTGTACCCCGTCGGTCAGCAAGTCTCTGGCAACCTGGCAGTGAAACCGCGTGGGAGTGGCGACCACCGCGGCGTCGATGCGCCCCGACAGCTCACGATGATCGGAATAGGCCGTGGCGCCGTGCGCGGCCGCGACTTCGCGGCGGTGGGCTTCCAGCGGATCGACCACGCCGGCCAGCGTCACGTCCGGCAGGCCGGCCAGAATACGGGCGTGAATGCGGCCCAGATGCCCGGCGCCGACCACCGCCACTCGCACCGGTCTCATGCGGCCCTCCGTCGCTCGCGTCCGCGGCCGTGCTGGCCCTCTTGTTGCACCTCCACAAACGAGAGCAACTCGTTGACTTCGGGAAGCAGATGCTCTTTGCCGCGGAGAATCTCACGGGCATGGTCCAGGCCGACCCGCGCGCGGTACAGCAGGCGATGGGCCTCGGCCAAGGCCCGGATCGCTTCGGGCGAAAAGTGGTTTCGCTTCAAGGCCACCACGTTGATGCACCGCGGCCGCGTGGGGTGGCCTTCCACGAGCATGAAGGGCGGCACGTCGTGCAGCACGCGGCTGAGACCGGAGACAAAGCTGTAGCCGCCGATGGTGGTGTAGTGGTGTACGGCCACGCCGCCCGACAGCGAAGCATAGTCTTGAACGTGAACGTGCCCGCCGAGCAAGGTGCCGTTGGCAATCACGATGTGGCTTCCCACCCGGCAATCGTGGGCCACGTGGGTGCAGGCCATAAAATAGTTGTGGCTGCCGACGCCGGTCACGCCGTCTTCTTTCTCGGTGGCCCGGTTGACGGTGACGCACTCGCGGAAGGTGTTGTAGTCGCCGATCCGTACCAGCGTATCGCTGCCGCGATAGCTGAGGTCCTGCGGCTCGCCGCCAATGACCACGCCGGGATAGAGATGGTTATATTCGCCCAGCGCGACGTGGCCCATGATGGTGACGTTGTTTTCCAACCGGCAGCCGCGGCCGATGCGAACGTTCGGGCCGATGACGCAGAACGGCCCGATTTCGACGTCCTCGTCGATTTCGGCGTGCGGGTCGATGACGGCGTGTTCTGCGACGGAGGCCATATCACATTCGGGGTTCTGGGTTGCGTTCACGCACTACGTTTGTATCCGCCTACCATGTCGCCCTCGGTGAGCAGCACCCGCACCAGCTCGGCGTTCAGCCGGTGCCCGCTGCGGTAGGCGATCACATGGGCCACCAGGTCGCAGCCGGCCAGCGACAGGTCGCCGACCAGGTCGAGGGCCTTGTGGCGCACGCACTCGTCGTGGAACCGCAGCTCGTTGTCGATGGGGCCTTCGGCATCGAACACCAGCAGGTCTTTGCTCGAGGTCCGCCGGCAGAGCCCCTGCGCCAGCAGCCACTCGGCCTCGGCCTTGAGCATGAAGGTGCGGCTGGGAGCCAGCTCGCGACGGAAGGAATCGGGCGTGACGGGCAAGCTGAGCGTCTGCCGGCCGATGGCATTGCCCGACCCATAATCGAGGTGAAACTTCAACGTCAGGCCGTCGGAAACGGCCGGCCGCGCTTCGACCCAGGCTTCTTCGTTACCCAACCGGGTGATCTCGCGGACCACGAGCCTCGGACGCACGGACTGCTGCTCGACAATTCCGGCCGAGGTCAGGGCGTCGACGTAGGGCAGGCTGGAACCGTCGAGACCGGGCATCTCGGCCGCGTTCACCCAGACCTCGCAGTTGTCGACGCCCAGACCGCCCAGCGCGGCCATGATGTGCTCGACCATCTCGACGCTGGCGCCGCCGGAGCGCAGCGTGGTGCGGCGCGGCGCCTCGACGCGGTTGGCCACGGTGGCCCGAATCCGCAGCGGACGCGCCAGATCGCTGCGCACGAAGGTGATGCCGCTATCACAGGCGGCGGGGCGAAACTCCACCCGCACGTCCTTGCCGGTCCAATAGCCGACTCCTTCGACCACGGCGGCCGCGAGCAGCGTTTGCTGTCGGCGAGGCGCGTGCAACGAGCGGCGGGCGTCATCCGAGAAACGGTTCAACATAAGTCCCAAACAGCTCAAACCAACGGTGTCGATCACGCGATTGCCGACGGCCCCCGCGTCGTCGCCCCACATCGTCTTTCGCTTAAGCGAACGACGACGGAGGCAGCGAGCTTGCCTTATCTTGGCGGCAGCACGCCTTGCGGCCGGCGGGTGGTCGTGGGCACGGGGGCCGGACGCGCCGATGCGTTGCCCCGCGGCGGATTCACCGCATCGAGAATATAGGGCGTGATGTCGATCATCTTGTTGTGGTACAGCACCGCCTTGTTCAGCTCTTTTTGGATGCCCTGCGGATCGTTTTCATCCAACGGGTCGCCATTGAACCGCATCACCAGCAGGATGCCGTGCTTGTCGGAATAGTAGCGCACCTGCTCCATGATCTCTTGGTAAACAGTGTAGTACATCTTCGCTTCCTGCTCGAAGAAGTCGCGTTTTTGCACGTTCACCTGCACCTGGATTTCCGCCTGGCGTTTGGTGATGTCCTCTTCGAGCTGGCGGTATTCGGGCGTGCCGCGATTGTAGCTGTCGAGTTGATCGACCATCTTTTGCAAGGCGGCCTTGTTGTTCTTGAGCTCGGCTTCGGCCGCTTCCACGTCACGCCGCAGTGCGTCGGTGAGCTGCTTGAACTTCACGTGGTTGCCGAAGATGTAGGCCAGGTCGAGAAGGGCGACCTGCGGGGCGGATGGGCTGCCTGCCGCCGTTCGTTGCTGGGCCGAGGCCCGCGGCGCGGCGGCGTGGACAGCGGCCAAAGCCGCCAGGAAGACGGCCAAAGGAAGATTCTTTTTCACGATAGCGCTCCTTGCTGCTCGGCATGGTCATCCTGACCTCGCCACGGTCCGTTCGCGGACCGCCACGCGCCGATTGACATTGAGAGGAAATGCGGAGGGGCCAATTGTGGGCGGTATTCTGCCGAGAACCCGCCGCCGGGTAAAGGCCAGTTCCGGTGCCGTTTTTTGCGGCTTTTGCGCTACCTGCCGGCGGCGGCGATCGGTTCGCCGGTCAAGCACATGCTCGCTTCTTCGACGCTCATGCCGTCGACCCAGACCAGCTTCATGCGTGGCAAGCGGCGCAGTTGGGCCACGCCCGCGGATGTCACCCTGGGGCAGTCGCAGAGGTTGATCTGCTCCAGGCCCTTGAATTGCAGCAAGGCTTCCAGTTCTTCGTCGCCCACGTCGCAATGGCTCAGGTTGATGCTCCGCACGGCGTAAAGGCATTCGCCGCCGCAACGGCGGGCCAGCCAATCGGGCAACAGATCGGCAGTCGGATTGCGGTCGACGTTGTAGCGTCCTCCCAGCCGCAACACCATCTGCCGCGCCTCGCGCTCGCGTTTGGCATTGATGATCGGATAGGCGACGATCGCGCCGACGATCCATACCAGACCGAGCACCTGGCAAAGCTGCCGCACTCCCTTGCGGTGCTCGACGCATCGCAGAGAGCGTACCAACCAAAGCATCACACAGCCGGTCGAGCTCGATCGAGCCCGATCGCCCATCGCAGGTCCCGCAGGACGGAGCAAACTCAACATATCAGCACTCCAGGCGCCGCCTCGTCGCGAATGACGAAAGGGATATGAGCCGCACAACCGGCCATCGCCGGCTATGCCGCGCCTGCTGCCTCTGTTCCAGGTGCTAATGTAGCGAGTGCGCCGCGGAATGGCAAGCGTGTTGCCAAACCCATTTCACGCGGGCGGCGGTGAGATGTTTCGGTGGACGAAACGTCGCATTGCTCCCCGCGTGCGGCATAGTACGATAAGTCTCGATGGCTGTTGACACTCCCGCCCGAATCGCGATCGTCGGCTCCGGCCCGATGGGCCTGGAGGCCGCGCTTTATGCGCGATTTTTGGGCTATGACGTCGACATTTACGAACGCGGCGACGTGGCCGAAAACGTCTTGCGTTGGGGACACGTCAAGCTGTTTACCCCCTGGCGGCAGAACGTGTCGCCCTTGGCGGTCGCCGCCCTGACGGCGCAAGACACCGACTGGCAGCCGCCCGACGACGAGGCGATTCTCACCGGCCGCGAGTTCGCCAGCAGGTATCTTTTGCCGCTGGCCCGTTGCGACCTGCTCATCGACGGCCTGCACACTCGCACCGAAGTGGTCGCCCTTGGGCGAGAGGGCCAGCTCAAGGGCGACCACCTCGGCGCCGAAGCACGCATCGAAGCCGATTTTCGCTTGCTGCTGCGCGATGCGGCCGGAGCCGAGTCGATTGTCAACGCCGACGTGGTGATCGACGCGGGCGGCACCTTCGGCAACCACAACTGGGTGGGAGCGTCGGGCATCCCCGCACCGGGCGAAATCGCCGCCGCCGACGCCATTGAATACGGACTGCCTGACGTCATCGGCCGCGACCGCGACCGTTATACCGCCAAAACGACGCTGCTGGTCGGCGACGGATATTCGGCCGCGACCAGCGTCGTGGCCCTCGCCGAGTTGGCGCGTCAGCAGCCCGGCACGCAAACGATCTGGATCACCCGGCGGCACCGCGAAGGCACGGGCCCCGTTTCCGTGCTCGAAAACGACCGGCTCGCGGAGCGCGACCGTTTGGCCCGCGCCGCCAACGCTTTGGCCGGCGGCGCCTCGGCCGGCGTCGAATATCGGCCGGGCACGGCGATCGAGGCCATCCATCGCGACGCGGCGACCAATCGGCTGTCGGTGCGGCTGAGCGGCATGCGGGCGGGCACGGTGGACGTCGATCGCATCATTGCCAACGTCGGCTATCGGCCCGACACGCGACTTTATTCCGAGCTACAGGTTCACCAATGCTATGCCAGCGACGGCCCGATGAAGCTGGCCGCCGCGCTGTTGGGCCAGACCTCGGCCGATTGCCTCGATCAAACTTCCCTTGGCCCCTCGACGCTCGTCAATCCGGAACCCGATTTCTATATACTGGGATCGAAGAGCTACGGCCGCGATTCGCGGTTTCTGCTCTCCGTCGGGCTGGCTCAAATCCGCGACCTTTTCTCGATCATCGGCGACCGCCCCGATCTCGATCTCTATCGCGCTCTGACCGCCGTGCGACCGGCGCGGCGGTAGCGCCGGCATCCGTCGATGGGAACAATCCCGAAAACGGCCGCAGATTCTCGGCTACAGAGCGACAAATCTGCTTGGCCCAATGTTTGCACCACGCCTGCCGCCATCGGCGCGGCCCTTTCGCGCACCAGGTAGGGCCGCGCGCCGACGGCGATTTCGTACCTTCGCTCTCTTGCCAGACAGCCATGCGCGGACTGATCGAAGCCTCGATTCGCAACAAGCACGCGGTCGTCGTCTTTTGTTTGACGATCGTGCTGTTGGGCGGCATCAGCCTCACACAGATCCCGATCGACATCTTGCCGTCGTACAAAAGCCCGGCCGTCATGGTGCTGACGTTCTACAGCGGCATGCCCCCCTCGGACGTCGAAAAAGACATCACCAACCGCATCGAACGCTGGACCGACATGGCCTCGGGCTTGAAGCGCCAGGAATCGCGGTCGATCCTGGGGGCCAGCGTCGTCTACAACTATTTCTATTCCAACGTCGACAAGGGCGAGGCGGTCACGCTGACGCAATCGCTGGCCCAATCGGTGGTGCCGATGATGCCGCCGGGCACGTTGCCGCCCGTGGTCATGTCGTACGATCCGACCAGCACCACGCCGGTCTGCATGATCGCGCTCAACAGCCAGGAATACGGCGAGAAGACGCTCTACGACGTCGGCCGCTATGAGGTCCGCAATCGGGTGATGACCGTGCGCGGCGCGGTCTCGCCCGTCGTGTTCGGCGGCAAGATCCGGGCGGTGCAAGTTTATCTCGATCGGCAACGGATGCAGGCCCGCAAGCTGTCGCCCTTGGATGTGATGACGTCGCTTTATACCTCCAACATCTTTTTGCCCACGGGCGAGCTGATCATCGGCGACAAAGACTATTACGTCCAAAGCAATTCCTTGTTCGCCGACCCCAAGGACATGGCCCAGATCCCGCTCCGCACCGAGCACGGCAACCGCGGCTTTGTGGGCGACGTGGCCGATCCCTCCGACGATGCCATGATCCAAACCACCATCGTCCGCGTGCAGGGTAAAAAGCAGGTCTATATTCCCGTCATGCGACAGAGCGGCGCCAGCACCGTCGAGGTGGTCGACCAGTTGAAGGCGAAGCTGCCCGATATCGAAAGCCAATTGTCGCGGCCGGGCATCAAGCTGGAAATGATCATGGACCAATCCGTCTATGTCCGGCAATCGATTCATAGCCTGGCGCAGGAAGGCTCGCTGGGGGCCATCCTCTGCTCGCTGACCATCCTGCTGTTTCTGGGCCAGCCGCGCATGACGGCCATCGCCGTGATGAGCATTCCACTTTCGGTGCTGTCGGCCATCGCGTTGCTCTTCGTTTGCGGGCAGACGATCAACGTGATGACGCTGTCTGGACTCGCGATGGCGATTGGCCCCATGGTGGACAGCGCGATCATCTGCCTGGAAAACACCGATCGGTTCATGGAGCAGGGCAAACCGGTGCATGAGGCGGCCCTGGAAGGCGCCAGCCAAGTGGCCTTGCCTGAGTTGGTGTCCAGCCTCAGCACGCTGATGGTGCTCACTCCGCTGGCATTCTTGCCGGGCGTGAGCTCGTTCCTTTTCGCACCGATGGCCATGGCTGTGACCTTCGCGATGGCGACGGCCTACATTCTGTCGAGAACGCTGATTCCGGCCGCCTCGGTGGCCTGGCTGAAACCGAAAAAGCGGCAGCACAAGGGCGGCGACGAAGAAGGCGGCCCGCTGCACCGGGCATTCGGAAAGTTTCAAGCGGGGGTGGAAGCCTGGATCGAAGAGTACGGCAAATTGCTCGATTGGATGATCGAGCACCGTTGGATCACCGTCATCGTCGGCTACTCCCTGTTGATCGTCGTCGTGAGCGCGTTGATCCTGCCGTTGCGGCGAGAGTTCTTTCCCGAAGTCGACGCCGGCTCGTTCGAAATCTATTGCCGCGGACCGAGCGGGACGCGCCTCCGCGTGATGAACGACCGCGTGGCGGAACTCGAAGACTATATTCGCCGTGAGATTCCCGAGCACGACTTGCAGCTCATTCTGTCCGAGATCGGCGTCACGCCCGACTGGTCGAGCGGCTATTCGAAGAACTCCGCCAAATTCGAGTCGATCGTCCGCATTCAATTGACCGAAGACCGCCATGAGACGGCGCAGCACTACGTCAAGGCGTTGCGGCACGGTTTCGCGAGGCAGAAAAAGTTCAGCGACCTCGAGTTCTCTTTCAACTCCGGGGGCTTGATCCTCAGCGCCCTGAACGAAGGCAAAGTCACGCCCATTGACATCCGAGTCAAGGGAAAGAAACCGCAGGAGGCGCATAAGATCGCCGATCTGATTCACCGCAAGGTGGCCATGATCGATGGCGTGGTCGACTCGCGCATTCTGCAGCGAGAAGACTACCCGACCTACAAAGTGGAGGTCGACCGCGCCAAAGCGGCCGATCTCGGCCTGAGCCAGGAAGACGTGGTCAAGTCGGTGATCGCGGCCCTGAATTCGAGCATTCAGTTCAACAAAAACATCTTCTGGATCGATGAGAAAAGCGGCAACCAGTATTTCGTCGGAGTGCAGTATCCGCAAGCCGACGTGGAGAATATGGAGTCGTTGCTGAACATCCCGGTGACGGGCGTCAACCAATGGAAGCTGGCGCATCGGGCCGTGATGAAAAACCCGCCGGAGATCACCCGGCCGGTGGAACCCAACCGTGAGGAGATCGCCGCGCCCGTGCCCTTGGCCAACCTGGTGAAAATCAGCCGCACCACCAGCCCGCCCTTGGTCACGCACGAGGACATTCGCCCCACGATCGAGCTGCAGGTGAATGTGGAGGAGCGCGACCTGGGCCACGTGGCCGACGACATTGCCAAGGCCATCGACGGCTTTGGCCAACGCAAAGAGAAGAAATCCGACAAGGGGCAAGGCGGTGGAACGACATGGCAAGCCTTCGACCCCGACTCGGACGAGAAAAAACCCCTGCAGGGGACTGATATCTCGCTCAGCGGCGAGTATTCGCGAATGCAAGAGACCTTCGAAAACTTGGCGATCGGCCTGCTCCTGGCGAGCGTACTGATTTATTTCATGATGGTGGCCCTCGACCAATCGTTCGTTGTGCCGCTGTGCGTGCTGCTGGGCGTGCCGTTGATCATGACGGGCGTGCTGCCGGCCCTCTACTTCACGAAAACGGCGATCAACATCCAGTCGCTGTTGGGAATCATTTTCAGCGTGGGCATCAAGGTGGCCAACACCGTGCTAATGACCGACGTGGCGCAGGAGCTGCGCGAGAAAGAGAATCTTTCTCCCATCGAAGCGATTCGCAAGGCGGCCCGAATGCGGGTGCGCCCGGTGACGATGACGGCGCTGGCCGCGTTCTTCGCCATGATTCCCACCGCCTTGGCCTTGGAGCAAGGCAGCGAGGCCAACGCTCCCTTGGGCCGCGCCATACTGGGCGGACTGATTGCCGGCGAGCCTGCCACGCTGTTCGTCGTGCCGTGTCTCTATGCGATCATGGTCCGCGAGGATTGCTCCGAGGGAGAAGGCGAAGGCAACGAGGACGAGGACGACTGACACCGATATTGGGTCTGATCGGCCTCGCCGATCAAGCGAAACGCCTGTTGCCGCTCGGCGCATTTGTTGCACGCTCCGCAGTGCGTCCCCCCACACGGGTCGATGCACGAAAACGTGAGGTGCAAAGGATACGCGCGGCCAAGTTGCATCACCTGACGCTTGCTGAGTTCGGCGAAGGGCCGCAGCAGGGTCAGTCCGGTCGCTTCGGCGCGGTTCAAGACCGCCTCGAACTCGGCAAAGAAAGCGGGCGTGGCGTCCGCAAATGGGTTGGAGCGCAGCGGCGCCAGGGCCAACTGGCCGATGCCGTTCAATTGGCACCACAGGGCCGCCTTGACGATCAACAGCAGGTTGCGTCCTGGAAGGTAGACCGCTTCGTCGGGCGTTTCGGCGCTTGGCACGTCGCGGCCCGTGGTGCTCCAGTGATCGCCGTAAAGGTCGGCGATCGGCATTTCGAGAACGATCAGCGGCTGCAAGAGCGGGCCATGCATGGCGGCCAAAAATCGCCTCAGCGACGCCGATTCCGCCTCTTGCCAGGTCGAGCCGAAGCGAATGTAAAACGGCTGCACGCGCCGGCCCAGGTCGAGCAAGTGCGCCACCAGAATGGAGCTGTCCAGCCCTCCACTGGCGAGCACGCCGATGGTCGATTGACGGTCGTTGCAGATCATCGTTGTTGTTCCACTGGGGCTGGAGGTGCTTGTCTATCATTCCCCGTCTACCGTCCGCCGTCTACCGTCTACCCCGTACCGTCTACCGCCGACCAAGCTGGCCTTGCTGCCCGGCCTGCCGACCGATACACTTCCCGCCCCCTCGTGCCTGCGCGGCTTCCGCCACCGCAGGCTGCATTTCAGCATTTTTCCTTGCAATGGGAACCGGGCCTCTTACAATAAACCTAAAGAGCGCCAATTCCCATCGTCACAACAGCTTCGGGTGAAACCATGAAGTCGGCGATGTTTGGCGCTCTGGTTGGTGCAGGTCTGGTCGTTTTCGCGGTGAGAGGTCCGTCTCTTTCCGGGGAGGCCTGGGCCCAACGGAGCGGCCCGCAAGAGGCGAGCCAATCCGGCGATCTGATTGCCATTTCGTCCCCCGCCGGCGAGCAAGGCCAGTCGGCGCAACAGATTACGATCATCGACCCCAAAACGCGGGTGATGGCCGTTTATCATGTCATGGCGACGGATGGCAAGATCGAGCTCAAAGCCGTGCGAAAGTTCGACTGGGACCTGCAAATCGAAGAATTCAACGCCACCAGCCCGCTGCCGCGGGAGGTGCGCTCGCAGATGACACCGAACTTTCATCAACGTTGATCGCTCATGGCCCGCAAACTGGTTCCGCTGGAAGAAGCCGCCAAGACCCTGGGTATTTCGCCCGACGAACTCAATAACCTCCGCGAGAACCGCGAGATCTACGGTTATCGCGACGGGGCAAGCTGGAAATTCAAGCCCGAAGACGTAGAGCGGTTGGCGCAAGAGCTTGCCGAACGCGGTTCGAAGCCCGCCAGCGATTCGTCGAGCTTGGCCGTCGACCTGAGCGACTCCGACGACGAGGGCGACGATATCGTGCTCTTACAGGAGGGCGCGCTGGGCGGCTCGGCCGGTGGGTCGAGCACGGTGATTGGCGGTCCGGCCAACGTCCAGTCTCCGGAAGACAGCGACATCAAGCTCTCGGACGTCAGCGGCGTGGAACTGGTCGGCGGCGGATCCAGCACGGTCATTTCCAAACCCAAAAGCGCGTCGGCGGCCGATAGCGAGGTCAGCATTCACCTGGCCGGAGAAAAGGACCAGGCCGGCAGCGATGTCTTGCCGCTGGGCGGTAGTGACGTTTTGCCGCGCGGCGGTAGTGACGTCTTGTCGCTGAGCGGCAGTGATGTTTTGCCCCTCGATCTGACGGGCGAAGGATCGAGCGGAAAGAAAGGGCCGGGCAGCGACCTCACGTTGGCCACAGAACAGGCCGTCGGCGAGGGAATCGATAGCGATTTGGCGATTGTGACCGGCGGCAGTTCGGGCAAGATCGTCGGCGGCGGGCCGGGCAGCGACTTGACGCTGGGCAGCTCCGACGACGACGTGTTCCAATTGCAAGATCCGGGCGGCAGCGCCATCACGCTCGCCGAAGAGGGCGGCTCCGGTCCCGGCAGCGACATTACCATCAGTCCGGGCGACAGCGGAATCAACCTGATCGACCCCAGCGACAGCGGCATTTCGCTGGAAGAGCCGCTGGAGCTGAGCTCGGCCGACGACGAATCGTCGTTCGATCTGAGCAGCGACAGCAGCGGCGATTCGAGCGGGACCTTGGGCGACAGCGCCGACTTCGATTCCGACGCGGTGATGGAGCTGCAAAGCGAAGACGAATTCCTGCTCACGCCGCTGGAAGAGTCGATCGACGACGAATCGCAAGACAGCGGCTCGCAGGTCATCGCGCTCGATTCCGACGCCGATTTCGACGACGCCACGCCGACCGCATTGGGTTCGCCCGACATGCTGGGCGGCGCGCTGCTGGAGCCGGAAGAGGCAGGCGCCGGCTTGGCCACGCCAGACCTCGGGCTCGGCGCGGCCGTGGCGCCAGGGCTGGCCATGGCGCCAGGCATGGTGATGGCATCGGCACGCGAGGCGCCTTACAGCGTGTGGCAGGTTCTCGGTCTGTCGACCTGCGTGCTGTTGCTGGCCATGTGCGGCATGATGACCTACGACCTGATGCGCAACATGTGGAGTTGGGAAGGCGCTTACACGGCCAACAGCACGCTCATGGACGCAATTCTGGGGATGTTTTAGTGTTTCTCGTTCGCCGACGGATTGATTCGCGGGCATAGCACGTAGGGTGGGACCAGCGAGCTTGCGAGCGCCGGCCCGCCGATAGCGATGTCATTTTATGGTGGGCCGGCGCTCGCAAGCTCGCTGGTCCCACCTACCCCTGACCTACGGTTTTCGCAATTGTTCGAAAGGATTCGAAGCATGCTTGCCGCACGGTTCAGTGCATTAGGGGTGGGCCTCGTCTCGCTGACCCTGTTGCCGGGCTGTCAACTGGTGCCCAAGAGCCATCTCGACGCGGCCGAAGCCCAGAACCGTATGTTGGCCGAACAGAAGAACTCGCTGTTGGCCGAAAACGAGAACCTGCGCGTCCACAGTCGGCGCCTCGAAGAGCAAGTCAAGCAGGCCGAAGAAGAACTGGCCGAGATGGAAGAACGCGCGGGACCCCGGCACCGGTAGCGAGACGCAGCAGGGGCCTGGGGAATCGCACGGGGAAATTGCAAATTGCACCCCGGCCAACTCGCAGGCCCGCAGGCGATTGCGGCCGTCCAGGATCAGTCCTAGGTGGAGCACGACTTCTTCCCGCAGGCCGTTGGCCTTGTTCGCCAAGTGAGCCACGCTCTAAGGATTGTGATGCAGAGGAATCTCGGCACAATAGAGGCATGACCGACGAAATCAAACAGGCATTGAGGTCGATGTTGATGCCGACCGCCGGCGAGTGTCAGCGCGTCGCCTGGCGGCCGGCCGCCGATATCTACCGCACGCGCCGCGGATGGCTGGTCAAGTTCGATCTGGCCGGCGTGCGGCCGCAAGAGATCGAGCTGGTCGCCAGCGGGCGGCAGCTCACGGTGCGCGGCCTGCGACGCGACTGCACCCTCGAAGAAGGCTGCCGCTACCACTCGCTGGAAATCTCTTACAATCGCTTCGAGCGGACGCTTGAATTGCCGTGCCCACTGGACGCGGCGCAAATCACCACCGATTATCGTGATGGAATGCTCCTGGTGCAGCTTGAAATGGAGAACCCCGAAGAATGACTGTCGAACGGGCCGCGGTGCTGCCGGTTTTGCCGCTGAAAAACAGCGTGCTGTTCCCTCATCTGTTGATGCCGCTGGCCGTGGGCCGGGCCGCGTCGATCGCGGCCATCGAGTCGGCGTTGACCAGCGAAGACAAGTCGATCTTCGTGGTCGCCCAGCGAAATCCGGAAGTGGACGAACCCGCCCAGAGCGACCTGTTCGCGGCCGGCACCACCGCCGTCATCAAACGCATGGAGCGGGCCGAAGGCGGCATGCGGCTCATCATCCAAGGCATCGAGCGGGCGGAGCTCGTGAGCTTGGAAACGGGCGAAGCGTTCCTCAAGGCGCAGCTCCGGTTCTTGCCCGAACCAACCGACGAAGGGACCGAGATCGAGGCCCTGCAGCGCGAGGTGTTGCAAGAGGCATCGCGGATTCACTCGATGGTCGATCCCGACGCCCAGCTTGGACTCGACCAGATCATGTCGCAAGTGAGCGAAGTGCTGCACCAGGTGTATCTGCTGGCCTCGATGTTGGGCCTGGGGCTGCCGCAATCGCAGCAGTTGCTGGAGGCACCGACGCGGCTGGCGGCCCTGCAATTGATTCATTCCCAGTTGCGGCACGAGGCCCAGGTGCTGGAGCTGCGGCAAAAGATCGCCTCGCAGGCGCAAACGGAAATGGGCCGCGAGCAACGCGAGTATCTGCTGCGGCAGCAGATGCGGGCCATCCAGGAAGAGCTGGGCGAGCAAAGCCCCGAACAAGCCGACGTGTCCGAGCTGCGGAAGAGGTTGGCCGAGGCCGACCTGCCCGACGAACCGCGCAAGGAAGCCGCGCGTGAGCTGGGCCGGCTGGAGCGGCTTCCCACGGCGGCGCCCGATTACCAGATGACGCGGGCCTATCTGGAGCTGATTCTGGAGCTGCCTTGGCGAAAACACACCGAAGACAAGCTCGATCTTCCAAGTGCCCGGCAGATTCTGGATGAAGACCATTTCGATCTGAAGGAAGTCAAAGAGCGGATCATCGAGCAGTTGGCCGTGCTCAAGCTCAATCCGCGGGCCAAGGCGCCGATTCTGTGCTTCGTGGGTCCGCCGGGCGTGGGCAAGACGTCGCTGGGGCAATCGATCGCACGTGCGGTGGGCCGCACGTTCGAGCGGATGAGCCTGGGCGGCCTGCACGACGAGGCCGAGCTGCGCGGGCACCGGCGGACGTACATTGGCGCCATGCCCGGCCGCGTGATCCGGGCGATTCGCCGGGCCGGCGTGGCCAATCCCGTGCTGCTGCTCGACGAGATCGACAAGGTGGGCGCCGACTATCGAGGCGACCCGGCGGCGGCCTTGCTGGAGATTCTCGACCCGGCCCAGAACAGCACGTTCCACGACAACTATCTTGACCTGGCGTTCGACCTGTCGAAGGTGATGTTCATCACCACGGCCAACACGCTCGACACGATTCCCCGCGCCTTGCGCGACCGCATGGAGATTCTGCGGCTGGCGGGCTACACCGACGAGGAGAAGATCGAAATTGCCAAGCGTTATCTGCTGCCGCGGCAACTTCGCGAGGCGGGTCTGACGAGCGAGCAGCTTGTGATTTCCGACGAGATACTGGCCAGGATCATCCATCGTTACACGCGCGAGGCCGGCCTGCGCGAGCTGGAACGAATGATCGGGCGTATCGCCCGGAAAACGGCCGTGCGGTTCGCCGAAGGGCATGCCGAGTCGGTGGAAGTGCGGCCTGACGACTTGTCGGGCATTCTGGGGCCGGAGCGGTTTTTCGAAGAACAGGCCCGCCGCGAGCTGCCGCCGGGCGTGGCCGCCGGCCTGGCCTGGACGGAAGCCGGCGGCGATGTGCTTTATATCGAAGCCGCCTTGCTGCCCGAACAGAAGGGGCTGACGCTGACGGGCCAGTTGGGCGAGGTCATGCAAGAATCGGCCAAGACGGCGCAGAGCTATATCTGGTCGCGGGCCGCTGAACTGGGCATCGATCCGAAGACCGTGCAGCAATCGGGCGTTCACATTCACGTGCCGGCGGGCGCGATTCCCAAAGATGGGCCGTCGGCCGGCGTGACGATGGCCACCGCCTTGGCTTCTCTGTATTCCGGCTCGCCCGCCCGCAGCGACACCGCGATGACCGGCGAGATCACGTTGACGGGCCTGGTGATGCCGGTCGGCGGCATCAAAGAAAAGGTGCTGGCCGCGCGGCGGGCGGGCATCCGCCGCTTGATCTTGCCCAAGCAGAACGAGCGGGACCTGGACGAGATACCCGAAGCGGTGCGGAACGAGCTGGAGGTCTTGTTCGCCGAGCGGATCGAAGAAGTCTTGGCCGCCGCCGTGCCCGACCTGGGGCAACGGCTGGGCGGTTCGAAGACGTCATATCACGCGACTGGCGACGAAGCGCGCTTAGTGGCCAAGGGAAACTGATATCGTAGGGTGGGACCAGCAAGCTTGCGAGCGCCGGCCCACCGACCTATCTCTTGCTCGACCGACCGAACGCGATCTGACAGGAATTGTGCTCCTCACCATCCGGGCGAAAGCTCGCTGGGGCCAAGCGCGCGACAGCCTGGCGGGCCATTTTCATTACGTGGTGCGGCTTCTCGAAAAGCTCGACCTCGATTCTTGCCGGCCGGGACATTTGCCCGTGATAACGCTTGCGAAAAAGGCCGAATTCGAACACAGCCCGGAATATCGTGAGAGCGTAGCGACCGACGTTGCCGAGTTGCTCTTCGGCATCGAAGCCGAGCGATCAACACCGACCAATTGCAAACGTTTGACCCGCACTGCTCGTCGAGAACGCGGGAGGGAACCCCCACCATTGGCCAACTGTCGGATTCCGACAGTTGAGCAGGCGTTCCCCGTCCCTCCGGCGAGCCAAGCGAGGGTCGTCGCGATCTAAACACTTGTGA
>DATLUO010000007.1 GCA_035533075.1 Pirellulales bacterium
CTTTCCGCGGCTGAACAGCCGCGGCCCCATTGAAGCCTGACTTTTTGCGATTTATCGCGGCCCCGCAAGCGACCTTTCTGCGGCGTCCCGGCGCGGGGGCGGATTGAAACGATTGAGTGAGTCGGAGCTGCAGGCCGCGAAGCGGCATTTCCGCGATGGCGAAAGGCGTAGAGTACAATATGCGCCATGCCTACGCTTGCGCGCGAGAAATTTTCGACGGTGACTGCCAATTTGGCAGGCGATTTTACGGACACGCGCCGCGCTGACCTTCCCCCTGACTCATTTCATTGCTAGATCGTGCTACTGTTTCTTGTTCTTTTCCGCGTTCGCTTCCAGATGCTCGAAATTCGGATACTTGGCGATCTCCGAAACGGCGCCGTCGCCCAGCATGTCTTTGAACATACCGGCGAAGCCGGCGATCGTCGTGTTCCAGTGGCCGACTTCCGCGGCCAGCGCCTGGACGTCGCGCTTCTCCCAATAGCCGCCCTCGTCACCCACCTCTCGCAGCAGGCCAAGCTCGGCGGCGGCGTCGAGCAGCGCCACCACCGCCAGATGTGCCCGAAGGAAGTTTTCGACGCCGCCGACCCTCGGATTGCTGGCGTATTGCGTTTTGCAGAACGACGACCAGCACCATTCGCCTGATCCCGCGGCCGCTTCGTTGCCGTCGGCCTCGGTCGTCTTGGGGTAGGTCGCCAAACCGAAATTGGCCTCTTCCGAGCCGTCCGCCGGCAGGGTTCTGAAGGCGATCACCTGACTCGGAACGAGGCGAAGATAGTGGTCCTCTCGTTGGACGAACTGGCAAGCCTGCAGCATCAGCCACAGATTCGGGTCGCGCCGGTCGAGTTTTTCGAAGTTGGCGGCATCCTCGCCGGCTTCGATGATCTCGCCGACTTCCTTGAAGGGCGCATCGAGCGCCTTCTGACGCAGTTGTTCCACAAGCCGCCGGGCCCGCGCTTGGTCGCCGCCGTTGAGCTGCAGAGAATAGTGGATCGTCAGGCCCATGATGCTTCGCTTTCAGAATAGGTGAAGGTCGCCCCCCCTGATGATGCCTGTTTTTTCGCCGCGTTTCAACAGGCTTATTGTAGGGAACGGACTCCGTGCCGTTCCGGGAACTGCGAATAGGCCTTTCTTGCGGGCTCCCGGAACGGCACGGAGTCCCGGAACGGCACGGAGTCCGTTCCCTACACTCGCGAAGCCCAGGTCGGGCGGCTAAGATGACTTTCGTCTCTGCGCCTTGAGTTGCCGACCGTTTCGCCCGAACCATGGCTGAGAAGCGTTCCGCCATCAACCCTTTCTACCTGCTGCTCGTCGTGTTCGGCATTGCCTTCACGCTGACGGCCTGCGCCTATGTCGTGATGATGCTCAAGGCGTTGCACCCGGAGGCCGGGCCGGCGCCCCAGGGCGGGTCGCTGCTCGACTTTGTCGATCGTCACGGGACGGCGCTCTTGACCGCCGAACTGCTGCTGCTGGCACTCTCGACCGTGGGAGCCATCTCCACCGACCGCTATTGGATGCGGCGACAGTCCGCTTTGCACCGAGCGAACCAACCGCCACCTCGGCCAGATCGGCCCTCGAACGCGCCATGACTGGAAAACCGCCCGTCGCCAAGCAAATTGTCGCCAAGCAAATCGAAGACCTGCGTGAAGCGATTCGCTATCACGATCGGAAATACTACGTCGAGGCGGCGCCGGAAATCAGCGATCTTCAATACGATCGGCTGATGAAGGAATTGAAGGAACTCGAAGCGGCGCATCCCGAACTGGTCGCGCCCGACAGCCCGACGCAACGCGTCGGCGAGCGGCCCGTCGAGGGACTCGCGCAGGTGGAGCATCGCATCCCGATGCTTTCCATCGAAAATACTTATAATCTGCCGGAGGTGCGGGAGTTCGCGGCACGGGCGGCGAAAAAACTGGCCGGCGAAACGATCGAATGGGTCGTGGAGCTGAAGGTCGACGGCGTGGCCGTGGCCCTGGTCTACGAAAACGGCCTGCTGGCCCGCGGCGTCACGCGCGGCAACGGCCGTCTGGGCGACGACGTCACGCACAACATCCGCACCATCGGCGACGTGCCGCTGCGGCTGGCGTGCGGCAAGCCGCCGCCGGTGTTGGAAGTGCGCGGGGAGGTGTACATGACCAACTCCGACCTGGTCAAGCTGAATCAAGAGCAGGCCAAGCGAGGCGAGCCACCGTTCGCCAACTCTCGCAACGTCACGGCCGGCAGCATCCGGCTGCTCGATCCCCGCAGTTGCGCCAAACGCCGGCTGCGGTTTTTCTGCCACGGAGTGGGCTATGTGGAAGGCGTCGAGGCCAAAAACCATCGGGATTTCCTGGCGGCGCTGGCCGGCTACGGTTTGCCGACCACGCCGATGGTCGAGTGCTTCGCGTCGATCGACGCGGCGCTGGCGCATTGCGAGTCGCTCATCGAGCGCTTGCACGAACTCGACTTCGAGATCGACGGGCTGGTGCTCAAGGTGAACGATTTCGAACAGCGCGAGCGGCTGGGCACGACCAGCAAGAGCCCTCGCTGGGTGGTGGCCTATAAGTTCGAGAAATACGAGGCCACCACGCGGCTCAACGACATCCGCGTGCAGGTCGGTAAGACCGGGGCCATCACTCCGGTCGCCGACCTGGAGCCGGTCGAGCTGGCGGGCACCGTCGTCAGCCGGGCCAGCCTGCACAACGCCGACGAGATCGAGCGAAAAGACGTGCGGATCGGCGACGTGGTCGTCGTGGAGAAAGCGGGCAAAATCATCCCGCACATCGTGCGCGTCGAAAAGCACCTTCGCGAAGGACATCACCGCAAGTTTCCTTTTCCCGAAGCCTGTCCCGAGTGCGGTGCCACGTTGGTGAAAGACGAGGGAGGCGTTTACATCCGCTGCCCGAACCCCAAGTGCCCGGCCCAGCTAAAGGAGCGGCTGCGTTACTTCGCCGGCCGCAATGCCATGGACATCGAGGGGCTGGGCGACAAGCTGGTCGATCAGCTTGTGGCCGAGGGGTTGGTGCGGGGCTATGGCGATCTTTATCGCCTCTCGATCGACAAGTTGATGGAGCTGGAGCGGATGGGGCAACGCTCGTCGGAAAAGCTGCTGGAAGGGGTCGAGGCCAGCAAGGGGCGAGGGTTGGCGAGGTTGCTCAACGCCTTGGCCATCCGCCATGTGGGCGTGCGCCTGGCCACGGTGCTGGCCGATCATTTCGGTTCGATGGAAGCCTTGATGGCCGCCGACGAGGAAGAGCTGGCGGACGTCAACGAGGTTGGCCCCGTCATCGCCAAAAGCGTCTATCAATACTTGCACAGTGAATACGGCGCCGCGACCGCCCGCGAGCTCAAAGAGCTCGGCTTGAATATGGAAGCGCCGCGGCTGGCCAAGCCGCGCGGCGGCAAAGGCAAGCTGGCGGGCAAAACGCTGGTCGTCACCGGAAGCTTGCAGAAATACACCCGCGACGAGATCGGAGAGCTGATCGCCCGGCACGGCGGCCGGGCGGCATCGAGCGTGTCGAAGAACACCGATTATGTGGTGGCCGGCGAAAAGGCCGGCAGCAAGCTCGACAAAGCGCGATCGCTGGGAGTGCCGGTGTTGAGCGAAGAAGAGTTCGAGAAGTTGATCGCGGGCGAATGAGGCATCAGGCGTCAGGCGTCAGGCGTCAGGCATCAGGCAGTTCAAAGTTGCAGTTTCCTGAACCCTGAACCCTGAACCCTGAACCCTATGGTGGGCCGGCGCTCGCAAGCTCGCTCCTACCCTACGACTCCGGCTCGACAATGGTGGCGTGAGCGGGCACCTCGGTTGAGGCATCGCCGTCCAGGTCGGTGACGATGCGGATTCGCGTGTTCCGCTTGCCGGCCGATGGCGGCGCGACAAACGTGACATACACGATATGCCGGCGCTCGGCCGTCTGGGGATACTCGAAGGTGAAACTCTCGTCGTCGCATTCGACGGCGGTAATGCGAAATGGCTGCTTGGCTTGAATCACCAGCGGTTTGCGGAGCTTGCCGCCCGGCTTGGCCACCCCCATGACGAGCAACGAGGAGCTGGCGGTCAGCCGCGACAGAATGCGGCCTTCGATCTCGATGGGGAACTCCGTCGACCGGGAGCCGTTGGCGACGACGAGCAACCGCTCTTTCAAATACCCGACGGGCGCTCCGGGCAACAATCGGACCTTCATTTCATAGGTCACCTGACCGACTTGGCGGCCCGTTTCCACCGCCTCGGCTTCGACGAACTCCGAGCTGGAGCGGATTTCGGTGATTTGCCAGTCGCGGTCGGTGCGGGCGGTGATGGCGATCGTCTGTTCGGCCGGCTTGTCGGCGTCGAGTGTGCCGAATTGCACCCCGCCCGGCTCCAATTCCACGTCGCTGCGGATGTAGCCGGCGACCTGCAGTTGGACCTCCGCCGGGAAGGGCTTATCGAGCGTCACCGTAATCGTGGCCGATTTCTGGCCTAGGTGGTTGCGCGTATTGAAGGTGGCGACGACGTACCCTTCGTCGTAGGTTTTCAACAGTTCTTGGCTGATGGTGGGGGTCGTGCAGCCGCAGCTCGAACGAAAGCCGCTGATGTGAACGTCTTCCAGATAGATATTGGTCAGCTTGAAGCGGTATTCGGCCTTCGCGCCGCGAGCGACGCTGCCAAAATCATGACTGGTGACATCGAACAGCTTGCGCGCCCACTCCTGGCCGAGCGCGAAGGGGCCCGACGCCGAAATAAGGGCGAGGCTGAGAATCACGATGCGCGCCACAAAACCGACCTCCCAGAAGAACCTTCGCGAAAAAATAGGCGGCAGCCAAACCTATGTCAACGCGACGTATATCTTCAGAATTCGACCGCGCTGGCCGCAAACTTGCAACGATTGCCGTCGTTTTTGGCAAGATAGCGAAGCCGGGAAGAAGCGGAAACGTTTGCCCGGCATGCCGCCTTTCCTAGCATGGTGCAGTTCCGATAAGATAGGTAGCCGGCTTGCGGAGCAAGCGGAACCAGGTAGCCCGCTTGCTCCGCAAGCGGAACCAGGTAGCCCGCTTGCTCCGCAAGCGGAAGGACGTCGCAACCGCTTCAGGCGCCTATGAGTAGTGAAGACTGCTTAGGGCTGCGACGCCGTTCCGCTTGCGGAGCAAGCGGGCTACCGAGCGGTCATCCCCACCTATCGATCCTAAACACTATGACTTTGCCCCAGCCCGCCGTGGCCCGACCCGATCGCCGGCTTACTTGCTTCGTCGTTGTTTTCCTGGCAATTGCCTGCGGAGGATGCGGCGCCAACGCGAAGGTCGCCACGGCCCGAGAGAAGGAGCCGCGGAAGCAAACGGCAAAGGCAAAACCCGCGGCGGAAACGCCGGACACGGAACAGCCGGACGATGGCGAGTTTCCCTATCAGCACCGCATTGCTTGTCCCGATTTGACCGGCGGCGTCGGTTGGCTCAATACGGCCGGCCCGCTGGAGCTGAAAGACCTGCGGGGCAAGTTCGTGGTGCTCGACTTCTGGACGTTTTGCTGCATCAACTGCATGCACATTCTGCCGGAGCTGAAGAAGCTCGAAGCGGCCTACCCCCGTGAAGTCGTCGTGATCGGGGTCCATTCGGCCAAGTTCGAGAAGGAAGAGGACTCCAAGAACATCGCCGAAGCGATTCAGCGCTACGACATCGAACACCCGGTGGTCAACGATGCGCGGCACGCGATTTGGAACCGCTTCGGCATCAGTAGTTGGCCGACCGTGTTGCTCATCGATCCGGAAGGGAACCTGGTGTGGGGGCGAAGCGGCGAAGTGGAGTTCAAGCTGCTCGACTCGGTGATCAAGTCGGGGTTGGCCTATTACCGGCGCAAGGGCGTGCTCGACGAAGCGCCGTTGCGCTTCGAGCTCGAAGCGGCGAAAGCACGGCGCACCCCCCTGCGCTATCCTGGCAAAATCGTGGCCGACGCGGCCGGCGGCCGGTTGTTCATTGCCGACAGCAACCACCATCGCCTGATCGTCGCGAGTCTTGAGGGCCAAGAAATCGCCACCATCGGTTCCGGAGCGTTGGGCGCCGACGACGGGCCGTTTGATACGGCGTCGTTCAACCATCCACAGGGCATGGCCATCGCGGGCGACACGCTTTATGTGGCCGACACCGAAAACCATAAGCTGCGGAAAGTCGACTTGAAAAACAAGACGGTGACCACCATCGCCGGCACGGGACAGCAGCGGCGGTCGTATCACTGGCCCGGCATGCGGGAAGCCGATGAGCAGCCAGTCGAATCGAGCCGGCCGGGCATGCCCTTCGCCGCCAAGTCGCAAGGGACGGCCCTGAACAGCCCGTGGGATTTGTGCATCCACGGCGACGACCTTTACATCGCCATGGCCGGATCGCACCAGATTTGGCGCATGACGCTCGATGAGAAAGCCATCGGCCCCTACGCGGGCAACGGCCGCGAAGATATCGTCGATGGTCCGCTGCTGCCGTCGCAGCCCTTCGAAGAAGGTTTTGCGTCCTTCGCGCAGCCCAGCGGCCTGGCGACCGACGGCAAATGGCTCTATGTGGCCGACAGCGAGGGAAGTTCGATCCGGGCCGTTCCGTTCGATCCTGCCCAGGAAGTGAAAACGGTGATCGGCACGTCGCGGCTTTCGCGTGCTCGGCTGTTTACCTTCGGCGACGTTGACGGCCGGGGCGCTGAAGTCCGCTTGCAACACTGCCTGGGCGCGGCATACGCCGAGGGACAGCTTTACGTGGCCGACACCTACAACAACAAAATCAAGGTGATCGACCCCAAGAACAAAACGTGCCGCACGGTGGCGGGCACCGGCAAGCCGGGCACGAACGACGGTCCGGCCCAGTTCGACGAACCGGCCGGCATCAGCGCGGCCGACGGCCGGTTGTATGTCGCCGACACCAACAACCATCTCATTCGCGTCGTCGACCTAAAGCACGGCAACCAAGTGAGCACGCTCTCGATTGCGGGCCTAACGCCGCCGGAGCCGAGCGATGATTCTCTTGTGGCGGGCCAGGCTGAAGGCGACACCGTCGAGTTGCCTTTGACCGTCCTGAAACCGGACAACGGCAAGGTTTACCTCTCGGTCGAGCTGCATTTGCCCGATGGCTACAAGATCAACGCTCAAGCTCCGATGGCGTATCGAGTGGAAGCCCAAAGCGAAGGGGTGGTCGATCGCAAAGCCATCGGCAAATCGGTGAAATTGGAGAAACCGGCGGCCGACTTTCAGATTGAGCTGCCCTTGACCGGCGACACCGGCAGCGATGCGTTGAAACTTTCGCTGACCTACTATTACTGTCAGCACGGCGGGGCGGGATTGTGCAAGGTGGGCACGGCAACCTGGAAGCTGCCGCTGAAACTCGCGCCCGACGCCACGAGTTCGACGCTCCTGTTGGAGTTGGATGTGGAATAGGATGGGGCTGGCCTGCGTCCGACGCCGCGTCGCGGCCGTTGCATTTCCCAGTCCCGTAGGGACGGTAGAGTTTAGCCGAGGGCGCGAGCCCACGGAAGGAAGAGGAACGCCAACGATCCGCGCAGCCGCGTAGCGGCGACAGAGCGCGTGGTGCGATACCTCTGTCGCCGCTACGCGGCTGGCCTAATCTACCGCATCGGTACCGTGGGCTATCTCGCCGCTACGCGGCTGACGCGCGAGATGTGTAGAACAACGCGGGTGGGCCGGCGCTCGCAAGCTCGCTTGTCCCACCCTACGCTTTACTGCGAACGACCGTGGCCAGGATTTCTCCTAGTTTGCGCGAATCGACCGGCTTGACGATATGGGCGGCGAGGCCCGCTTCCAGCGACCGCTCGCGATCGCTGTCCTGCCCGTAACCGGTGACAGCGACCAGCGGCACCTGGGCCAGGTGCGAATGCTGGCGGATGCGTCGGGCGACTTCGTATCCATCGATCTCCGGCAGGCCCAAGTCGAGGATCACGGCGTCGGGCGACTCGGCAATGGCCCGCTCCACGCCCGTCGCGCCCGAGTAGGCCACGCTGGCTTGATGGCCCATGACACGCAGAAGCATCGCCATCGTATCGGCCGCATCGTGGTTGTCGTCGATTACCAACAGCCGCAGCGACGGGCCGCTCGTCTTCGCGTTTTTCGTGGCCGGGTCGGATTCCGACATCAAGTGCTCCTCGTGCAACTCTAGCACCCCGACGCAAGTTTGGCCAGCGTTTCCAATTGCCGAAACTCGAAAACCGGCTATCATAATGAGTTTCCGCCTTGAACGGCCCAAGGCAACCGGCGCATGGGCGCCTCACTGGCCGAATGACCCCAATCAAGGAGATCGCGTGGCAACAGTTCTCGTGAAGCAGCTTATCGAAGCGGGCGTCCATTTCGGGCACCGCGCCAGTCGCTGGAACCCCAAGATGCGGCCTTACATCTACGGTCGCCGCAACCTGATCCATATTATCGATGTGCGAGAGACGGTGCGCGGGCTGATCCGCGCCCGAAAGTACCTCACGCAGGTCGCCGGTGGGGGAAGCCTGATCCTGTTCGTCGGCACCAAGCGACAAGCGGCCGAGACGGTCGAACGCGAATCCAGCCGTTGCGGCATGCCCTTTGTCAGCGACCGCTGGCTGGGCGGCGCGCTCACGAACTTTCGCACCATTCGCGGCCGCCTCACGCGGCTGGAAGAGCTGGAACGGCTGCGTGCCGGCGAGGAGCTGCAAGCCTATTCCAAGAAGATGCAGTCGGCCTTGAACCGCGAATATCGCAAGATGTTCCGCAATCTCAACGGCATGCGCACCATGAACCGCCTGCCGGAGTGCATGGTGGTCATCGACCCGCGCAAGGAGCACAACGCCATCGACGAGGCCCGCAAGCTGGGCATCACCACCGTGGCCCTGATCGACACCGACTGCGATCCCGACTTGGTCGACCTGCCGATTCCGGGCAACGACGACAGTATCCGTTCGATTGAGATCGTGATGCAACAGTTGGCCAACGCGGTGCTGGAAGGCAAAGCGAACGCCGCGGCCAACGTGGGTGTCGTACCGGAAGGCGCGCCCGCGGCCTACACGATGCCGGCCGACGAAGACAAGGACGCCTAGCAAACAGCGAATTAAAGGAGAAACCACCATGGCAGAGATCACTGCGACAATGGTCAAGGCGTTGCGCGAGCGCACCGGCTTGCCGATGATGGATTGCAAGAAGGCCCTGCAAGAGACGGGCGGCGATGAGCAAAAAGCCCTGGAATACATCCGCAAGCAGGGCATCAAGACCAAAGAAACCCGCCTTGGCCGCGAGACCTCGGCCGGCCGCATCGCCATCCATACCGACTTTGCCAAGGGCGTGGCGGCCATGATCGAGTTGCAGTGCGAGAGCGCGCCGGTGGCCGGCGGCAAGGAGTTCATGCAGTTCGCCAACGACCTGGCCAAGCAGCTTGCGACGGGGCCGGGAGCGGCCGGCGGCGAAGAGCTGCTCAAGCAATCGATGCCAGGTAAGACGCAGACCTTTGGCGACGCGCTCGACGACATGTATAACCGCATTCGCGAGGTGTTCAAGCTGGGCCGCGTGACGCGGATCGACGGCGCCTGCGGCGGCTATGCCCATCACGACGGCTCGGCCGGCGCGCTGGTCGAAGTGAAGGGAGGCACGCCGGAGGTCGCCAAAGACATCGCCATGCACGTGGTGGCGTTCAAGCCGGCGGCCGTGTCGAAGGACGATCTCGATCCCGCGGCCGTGGAGAAAGAGCGCGAAATCCTGACGGAGGCGGCCCGCAAAGAGGGGAAGCCCGAAAACATCATCGGCAAGATGATCGAAGGGCGGCTGAAGAACTTCTTTGCCGAGAAGGTGCTGCTGGAACAGCCGTTCGTGAAGGACGACAAACGCACCGTGGGCAAGGTTGCCGACGAGGCCAAGATGAAGGTCGTGCGGTTCGTCCGCTGGGAACTGGGTAAGGAATAGATCCTACTCGGTATTGACAAGCAACATCGGCGATACAAAGCCCATGACTGACCAACCCACCGAGCGCAAGCGCCGCGTCGTCTTGAAATTGTCGGGCGAAAGTTTTGCCCGAGCGGGCGAGCGCGGCATCAGCATGCAGGAAGTCGTACACATTGCCCGGCAGACGGCGGGAGCGGCCAAAAAAGGCGCACAAATCGCCATCGTCATCGGAGGCGGCAATATTCTGCGCGGGGCGCAGTTCACCTCGGCCAGCACGAGCATCCAGGAAGCGACGGCCCACTACATGGGCATGCTCGCCACGGTGATTAATGGCCTGGCATTGCAGGACGCGCTCGAATCGCTGGGCTGTGAAACACGGCTCTCGACCGCCATCCGCATGGACGGCGTCGCCGAGCCCTACATCCGCCGTCGGGCCAGACGGCATCTGGAGAAAGGCCGCATTGTCATCCTGGCCTGCGGGACGGGCAGCCCGTTCGTCACCACCGACACGGCCGCCGCCCAGCGAGCCTTGGAGCTCGACGCCGACGTTCTGCTGAAGGCCACCCGCGTCGACGGCGTCTATAGCGACGACCCCGAGAAAAACCCGCACGCCGTGCTCTACAGCGAGTTGAGCTACGCCCAGGTGCGCGAGCAGAACCTGCGGGTGATGGACCCGACCGCCATCGCCCAGTGCATGGAGCACAACATGCCGATCCTGGTGTTCAACTTCAAGAAAGAAGGGAACATCGAGCGTGCGGTGGCCGGCGAAATGGTCGGCACGTGTATCGGCCCAGCGACGAAGTGAAGGCAGAAGGCAGAAATCTGATATACTTGTTATTGCCGTGTGGCCAGAGTCTGTGCCATCCCTTATCCCTCATCTCTCATCCCTCATCCTTCGCTATGAGCGCTGACGAAACCCTGCTGGACGTCGAAGAACGCATGGAAAAGGCGGTCGATAAGCTGAAGCATGACCTGGCCGGCATACGCACGGGCCGGGCGAATCCGGGCCTGGTCGATTCGCTGCGCGTCGAGGCCTATGGCTCGCCCACGCCCATCAAGCAGCTTGCCTCGATCGGCGCGCCGGAGCCGACGCAGATCGTGATCCGCCCGTTCGATCCCGGCACGCTCAAAGACATTGAAAAGGCGATCCTGGCGAGCGGCCTGGGGCTGACGCCGATGAACGACGGCAAGCTGATTCGCTTGAACGTGCCGCCGCTTTCGACCGAGACGCGCCGCAAGCTGGTCGGCCGCATCAAGGAGCTGGCGGAAGAAGCCAAGGTCGCGATTCGCAACGTGCGCCGCGACGGCAACAAGCAGGCCGACCAGGAGGAGAAAGACAAGGTCCTGTCGGAAGACGATTGCGAGAGTCTCAAGGAGGAGATTCAAGAGTTGACCAAGACTTTCGAGAACCGCGCCACGGAACTTGCCAAGGCCAAAGAGCAAGAGGTGATGGAGGATTAGGCGTGGACAACGGCCAAGCTGCGGAACCGCGTCGCGCGGCGTTTGAGAACGCTTTGCCGCGCGAGCTGATTCCTCCCGGTCCGCTTTTCATCGATGAAGGATAAGAATCATGGACTTGGTCGCCGCGAACGAATTCTTCGCGTCATTGAAGCCGGACGACAAGCTTCAGATGCTCGCGAATCTTGCCTACTACCTGACCATCGTCGCCAGAGACACTTATGGGGCAGACGGCGGCGTTAAAGATTCTAAACGGTTGCGATCGCTAATCGAAGTGCAACATCGCACTCTGGCGATGCTCTGTTCGCTCGTCAGCGGTACGAGCGCTTCTCGCATGCCAGATGAAGCGATCGTAACGCTGTTCCTAGGCCCGCGCGATGATCGCGCTCTGGCAGCGCTACTCGCTTTCACTTTCAAACAAGCGGCCGCGCTGACGTCACAAAGGAGCGTAGAAGAAGCTCCTTCCTAACATGGGCTCGCAGATGGTCATTCGTCGCGAGGCACGATGGACCTGTTCTCTCCGGGCCGCCACGACTCGCCAGGCACAAGGCAATCCGGGACCAGTTCAATGACCCCCTCGCTGATAGAACTTCTCGATTCGCCAAAGACGCTTCTCCTCGCCCATCGCGGCGACAGCCGCGTCGCGCCTGAAAACACGCTGCCGGCCTTCGAGTCGGCCTTGAAGCTGGGCGTCGATCTGGTCGAACTCGATTACCATCAATCGGCCGACGGCGTGCCGGTGGTGTTTCATGACAAAGAACTTGATCGCTGCACCAATGCATGCGCGCTGTGGGGCGGCGAGAAGGTGTTGCTGTCGAGCCGGGCCTGGTCGGACCTTTGTCAACTCGATGCGGGCGGCTGGTATGGCGAGCAGTTCGCCGGCACGCGGCTCGCCACGCTGGAAGAGGCGTTGCGGCTGATATGTCCCAGGGCTGGCTGCATGATCGAGCGCAAATCGGGCGACGCGGAAACGCTCGTGGCGCTCATTGACCGTCTAGGTGTCGTCGATCGCTGTGCCGTGGCGGCTTTTGATTGGAGCTTTCTCGCACGCTGTCGCGAGCTTTCGTCCTCAATAGTTCTGGAGGCTTTGGGAACCGAGCGGTTGACATCCCAGCGTCTCGATGCGGCAATGCAGTTTGCCCCGCGAGTCATTGGCTGGGACAATCGTCATATCACCGCGGAAGGTATTGGTATGGTTCATCGCCGCCGCTTGAAAGTCTGGGTTTGGACGGTCGACGATCCTGCGCGCGCCGCGGAGCTGATTGCCTGGGGCGCCGACGGGGTGATTAGCAATGTGCCTCGCGAGATTCAGCCCGTTGTCGCGACGAGTAAATAAGACTGAATCGCCAATCAAGTGCCATGGAGAACGCCAGATGATTCAGGCCGACAGGTCCGCGGCGGAGCCTAATCGCCATTGGCGAGCATTTTGGTTGGGCGGTCAATTCTCAATCGCTGACCTTCGTCTGTTGACGGCACTGATTGGAGCATCGGTTGCACTCGCGGGCTGGAAAGACGCGGCAAGAGATCAAAAGGCCATCGCTCCCTTGCCCGCGTCGATCGTCTGTGCGGCGATGGCACTTGTCATGTCGATCGTCTATCTGCTGCCGATTTCCTGGGTGGCACTGACAGTTCGCAGCCGCGTGCGGACGCTAGTTCTCTTGGCCTGCTTGACCGCCGCGTTCGCTGTTCCTTTGCTGTTTACCGCCCCGCGACAAAATTGGGAAATCGCCGTCGGCGGCGCCAGTGGGCTTTTGTTGACTGTGCCTGGCAGTTTTTGTTTGTGGCGATGCGGGGGCTATCGGCTGCTTCGACCGGTGCCGACGGACGCGAACGTGCCAACCACCGAGGCGGGACGTGAGCTATCGCCGCTGGAGAATCGACCGTGAACGTGGGTCAGCTTGCCGCCCTGGCCTGCCTGTGGGAGGTTTCCGCCAGCAAGCCGGGCAACGTCCATCGGGCCGCCGATTTCGACGACCTCACGTTCGTCGACTTTGCCACCAGCGCGGTGGCCATCATCCCGGCTCTCGACGCGGCCGCGGCGGGTGCTCGGCTAGGCGAGACGGTGCTCCGCGCGGTCCGGGCAACTCGCGAGGCCGTGGCGACGAACACCAATCTCGGCACCGTGTTGCTGATGTCGCCGCTGGCGATGGCCGCCGGAGAACCACTGCGCGAAGGCGTGTCGCGGGTATTACGTTCGCTCGACAAAGAAGATGTTCGTCTCGTCTACGAAGCGATCCGGCTGGCTGGTCCCGGCGGAATGGACCGTGTTGAGGAGGCCGATATTCAGGGCGAACCGCCCGACGACCTGTTGCACGCCATGCGGTTGGCGGCCGACCGCGACCTGGTTGCCCGGCAGTATGTCAACGGTTTCGCCGAAATCTTCGACGTGGCATTGCCCGCGCTGGCCGAGGGCCAGGGCTGTGGTTGGCCGCTGGGCCATGCGATCGTACATGCCCAGATGCGGTTGATGAGCGAATATCCCGATAGCCTCGTCGCACGCAAGTGCGGCGCTGCCGTGGCCCGGCAGTCGGCGGCGATGGCTGGCGCGGTTATCGCGGCGGGACTACCCGGCGACGTTGCCTATGAAAACGCCCTTGCCGATTTTGACTTTTGGCTGCGCTCGGATGGGCACCGCCGCAATCCGGGCACCACCGCCGATCTGCTGGCCGCAAGTTTGTTTGCAGCCCTCGTCAGCGGAGCCATCGCGCTGCCAGCGCGGTTCTATCGATCCCAAGCACGACGCACCGAGAATAAAGCCCCTCTTTTGCCGAAGCTCATTCCGTGACATAGACTTCGCGAGGAAGGTTTCCGCGTCTTTTCGGGTTTTCGGTTCGGAGACGGCATTGAGCAGATCGATGGCACCAGGGCGACGAGGCGGCGCGCACCCTACTGCGTCGCGTGGCGAGCGCCGCGGCACGGTGGCCGTCGAGGCGGCCTTGTGCCTGCCGATTCTGCTGATTCTTATGGTCGGCATGTGGCAAGTTGGCCGCTTGGTGCAGGTCTCGCAAATCCTGAACAACGCCGCGCGGTCGGGCGCGCGCTATGCGGCCATGGGTAGCACCAACCTGAACGGAGTGAATACCCCGATTACCGCCGCGATGGTGCAAAAGACCGTCAGCAGCTACTTGCTGGCGTCGGGATTGCCGCCAGCCGTGGTCAACGAGACACAGATTCAAGTCCTGAATCTCAGCGGAAATAACTGGACCGATCCGGGCAGCGCCCAGCCGATGGATCAATTCCAGGTGCAGGTCACCATTTTGCCGGCGGGATTCAGCAACCTATTGTGGAGCGGCCTGATGCTGAGTGGCACCGAAAACCTCAATCAGCTCTCATCAACCGCCACGTGGGTGTCGCTGGTTGATTCGCAAGTCAGCGTCAACACGCAACTTCCCTACTAAGTCGACAAACTCCAGAACAGGCTGGCCGTGATCGAAGATTTCCCGAACGATTCGTCAAAGTGCCGCAACCGTCAGCGGCAAACACGGCACGGCGGAGCGATGGTCGAGACCGCGCTCGTACTGCCCCTGATGTTGATGTTTCTCTTAGGCATTATGGAATTCGGACGCTATGTGCTTTGTCTGCAGGTGGTGACGAACGCCGCCCGAGAAGGCTGCCGCTACGCAGTGACGCACACTCAGCCGGAGACGTTGAACGGCGTGACCACCGGTGCCGCAACGAGCGATGTGACCAACGTCATCACGAACTTCCTGGCAGGGCAGCATTTGTCCAATGCAAGTATGAACGTCTATGGGCTGGACGGACAGGGCAACACTCTCGCTTCGTGGAACAGCGCCACGCCGGGACAATACGTCGCGGTTGAAGTCAAGGGGAACTTCCAGCTCACGGTACCCGCGCTGCTGTCGCTTCCGACGAGCATTCCGGTGTTGGGTCAGTCGGTCATGGTCAGTGAAGGTAATTGAGAGAGGACCGTCGCTATGAGAACCGCTCGCTACCGGGACCGCCGTCGCGGAAACGCGCTCGTACTCATGGTGCTGTTTCTCGTGCCGCTGATGGCGTTTCTGGCGCTTTCCATCGACGTGGGACTGTTGGCCATCGCCCGCACACAGAGTCAGGACGCGACCGATCTGGCGGCTTTGGCAGGCGTGCGCACGCTGAACGGAAGCACTGCCAACGGAGCGAACAACAACTATGCGGCAGCGGCTCCGGCGGCGCAAAAAGCGGCCACCGCCAACAACGTGCTCTGGTCACCGCTGAAGTCATCGCAAGTGGCAATCAATATCGGGCGTTACGCCTATAACGGCGCGACGCAGCAATTCGAGGGCAACCCTCCGGGCGCGTCGGGCAACTGGAGCATGGTGCAAGCCACCACGACGGTCAACGTGAACAACAGCATGCCCTTCTCGCGAATGCTGGGAATCAGCGTCTCCTCGCTGCAGACGCAGGCCACGGCGGTCCACCGCCCACGTGACGTAGCGATTGTCCTCGACTATTCCGGCTCGATGCGGTTCGCCAGTTATTTGGGCGTCAACAGCGGCGGGACAATGGCCGCCAACAATCCCGATACGGTCGTGCCGACGTTCGGCCACTATTCGGCTTTCGGCGCGGGCACGATGTATGCCACGTCGTTTAACTTGCCCTACAGCCCCGCGAACATTACGAGCACCACGACGGACGGACGGCCGCCGATTTGCGCCGACTTTTATCAAGACGCGGGCGGCACACCCGCCTTCACGGCGGCGCCCGCCAGCTATGCAACGACTCCGGGCGGCGACAACTATTTGACAATCGACAAGAACACCGGCGCCAGCTACGCTCAGACGCCGGCCCAGTTGCTGAACTTCGCCACAGTGACGACGAAGACCCGCGATGCCACGTTCGAAAGCGAGGGTTACACGGCGTATGGCATGGCCCCGGCATTTTACGGCTACACGCAAGGCCCGGTCTATTATGGCAAGACGTTTTTCATCTGGCCTCCCGACCCCACGCAGGACTGGCGCAAGCTCTATTTCACCTACCACAACAGCGCCACGCCGATGGGCGACAACTCCAAGCTCTGGAATTCCAGCGGCAATTGGCAAGTGGCGGGCACAAGCAACAGCTACGACATCAACTACGATGCGATTCTGAATTTCATTCAAAACGTCGGCCCCAATCTTTTTCCACCCACGCTGAGATCGGGGAGAATCGTTTATTACACGTCGATCCCAAGCACGATCGATACTGCGACTTGGCCGCCGGCCGACTTGAACCAACGTTTCTGGAAGGATTACATCGACTACGTGCTGGGCATGATGGGCACCGGCGTGGGAACGTACCAAATGATCAACAGCGGCTATCCCGGCACCGGCT
Source organism: Pirellulales bacterium (assembly GCA_035533075.1). Taxonomy (NCBI): domain Bacteria; kingdom Pseudomonadati; phylum Planctomycetota; class Planctomycetia; order Pirellulales; species Pirellulales bacterium. The sequence continues at coordinate 16,605 of DATLUO010000007.1, forward strand.
ATGGACAGGACCAAAGCTGGGGCGCGGTCACGATCACGCCCAAGTCCAGCCTGAGGGGAAAACCTAAGCCCTACATGTATTACGGCGACAATCCGCAACGGCCGTTGCTGGATTTTTGGTTCGGACCCCTGACGATGATCGACTTTCTGGACAACTACGACCTGATGTTCAATGTCTGGCCCACCGCCTCGCGCTACTGCTGGTGGCCCGGCACTTGCCACGAAGCGCCCATGTACGCCTGCAAACTCGGAATCCAGGCGGCCCTGAACGACGTCCAGAACAATCACCCGAATGACTATGTGTCGTTGATCATGTTCAGCGTGCCGAAAAGCTCAGTGAACGACAGCAGCGGCACGCGGTTCAACGGTGCGCGTGTCGGCATGGGGCAGAATTATTCGAACATGATCGAGTCGCTTTGGTATCCCCCGGCGACGGTGGGCAATGCCAGTGCGACCGTGACGCCCTACGACAGCAACAACCTGGAAGTGCCGCGGGCCTTTGGAGGCACGTGTTATGCCATGCCTCTGATGCTGGCCTATAACCAGTTCAACGCGGCGTCGGGCTGCTCGAGTTACGCCACCCCGGCCGGCATCGCGGGTGGAAACGGCCGCAAAGGGGCGCAGAAAATCATCATCTTCGAAACCGACGGTGCGCCAAACACGACGGCCAGCGCCGGTTTTGTGAATAGCGGTTCCTACCAGTCCTATTACAACGTCCGCTACAACCCTGCCGCTCCCGCCGGCAGCGAATATCCGAGCGGCATCAACGGTTATAGCGATAACGATTCGACGGTCACCTCGCAAATCTATGGTCTGTGCGACCAGCTCGTGGCCTCGGAAACAGCCAGTCCGCCGGGCTACACCAGTGGCTCGCGCAAGGTGCTTATTCATTGTATCGGCTTTGGGCCACTTTTCGCCTCCGGCAGCGCGGAGGCAGCGGCAAACACAGCCACGCTCAATCAGATGCAAACTATCGGGAATGTGAACGATGGAATGCCCGGCTACAAGCTCATCTACGGCGACCAGAACACGGTCGTTAACGATTTGCAACAGGCGTTCTCCACGATTCTGGAGAGTACGGTGCCGGTGTCGCTGATTCAGTAAGGGATGAGGGATGAGCGATGAGGGACGCGGTCGCACATTTCGTTCACGTCAGTAAGCGCTATCCGGCGGGTTTGCTGCGGCGGCCGATCCTGGCGCTCGACAATGTGACGCTGCGCGTGCCGAGCGGTGAAATCGTCGGGCTGGTCGGTCCCAACCGGGCCGGCAAAAGCACGCTCGTCAAGCTGCTGCTAACGATTTGCCGGCCAACCGCGGGCCAAATCACGCGCCTCGGCCGTCCGTGGCGCGACCGCGGCACCCTGGCAGGCGTTGGCTATATCCACGAAAGCCAGTCGCTGCCGCGGCATTTGACCGCCTGGGGACTGTTGGAGTACTACGGCGCCGTGTCCGGCTTGCCGGGCCGGACGGTCCGGCAACGCGCGACAAAGTTGCTCGATCGGGTGGGGCTGGCGGATCGGGACCGCGAGCCGATTGCTCGCTACAGCAAGGGCATGGTACAGCGATTGGCGCTTGCGCAGGCCCTGCTGAATGAGCCGGAGCTGCTGGTTTTCGACGAGCCGACGGAAGGCATGGATCTCGTAGCGCGGCGGATGGTGTTCGATGCGCTGATCGAACAGCGCCGGCAGGGCCGCAGCGCGCTGCTCGTTTCACATGCCTTGGCCGACGTCGAATTCCTCTGCGACCGTGTCGCAGTGCTGCGCGAGGGACGCCTGGTGTTCTTCGGCCCGACGCCTGAGCTGACCGCCGGCGATGGAGTGTCATTGGAGCGCGCGGTGGAACCGCTGTACCATAGGGAAGAGGAGTTGGTGGGCGTATGACGCTGGTCCAGCAATTTCGGACCGTGACCTGGTTGGTGCGAGATACTTTCCGCCAGTCGTTGGCTCACGGCATTTTCTGGGTTCTCGCCATAGTGAGCGTGGTATGCATTACCCTGTGCGCGAGCGTGACCGTCAACGCGCCGGCGGCGCTTGCCGATCCCGGCGAGAACGCCGATTTCTTGCCGCGCAACGATCCCGATGCCCGCGATCGCGAACGGGCGGCGAAATCGGGGGTCACGATCGTCGAAGGAACGATGACGCTTGGATTCGGCGCCATCGAGCTGCCGGTGGCGCGCGACGCCCGGCGCGCCGTCCACTTTTTGCAATTGCTGCTGGCCTGCGGGGTGGCCGACACCTGCGGCCTGCTGCTGGCGCTGGTCTGGACGGCCGGGTTTTTGCCGAGCTTTCTCGACGGCCGCAACATCGCGGTGTTGTTGGCCAAGCCGGCCTCGCGTTGGCTGCTGGCCTGCGGCAAGTTCGTGGGTGTGCTTGGCTTCGTGCTGGCCCATGCCGTGTTTTTCGTGGGCGGCACATGGCTGGCCTTGGGACTGAAAACCGGAATCTGGGACGCGATCTATTTGTGGAGCGTGCCGTTGCTCTTGGTCCACTTCGCGATCTTCTTCAGCTTCTCGATGTTGCTGGCTGTCTCGACGCGCAGCACGGTGATCTGTATTTTCGGCTCGATTGTATTTTGGCTCGTCTGCTGGGGCATGAACTTCGGACGCCACGCGGTGCTGGCCGAGAGCTATCCGCCGGCGGAAAGTAGGTTCTCGGGCCGGGCGGTGGCGTTGCTGGAGGCCGGCTATTGGACCCTGCCCAAACCGGCCGACCTGGGAATCGTGCTCTACGACGCCCTGGAAGCAGCCGACTCCTTCACTCAAAACGGTGTCTTTCAAATCGTGAAGGACCACGGCGACTTCCATCCCTGGTGTTCGCTCGCCGCATCGCTGGCGTTTATGTTCGTACTACTGGCGGCTAGCTCCCGCCAATTCGCCACGCTCGACTATTAGGTCGACGACCTGGGTGCAAACCCGTAACGTGGGGCAAGCGAGCTTGCGAGCGCCGGCCCACCGTGAAAGACGTCGCTACGGTGGGCCAGCGCTCGAAAGCTCGCTTGTCCCACCTTACGACCTTGTCGAAGCGCACTATCAAACTTTGCGCTTCGGGTCTGTCTGGGAGCCGCAGCACAGCTTTCGGACACTACTACGGTCGAGACACCGGTTGCCGTCGCTGGGCCCGGCACTCATAATCGTGGTTTTCACGCAGCCGAGCAGCACCGTTTAACGCATGACCCGCGCCCGCCTCCTCTGCACGTTCTTTCTTGTGTTGGCCCCCATCGTGCAGGCCGACGACGCGGCCGTCCCGCATGGCCAGCAGCGGCCGCCCGGACCGCCGCTCTCGCCCGCCGAGGCGATCGCCAAAATGACGGTGCCCGACGGGTTCGCGGTCGAGCTGGTGGCCAGCGAACCCGACATCGTCAACCCGGTGGCCATGACGTTCGACGAACGAGGACGAATCTGGATCACCGAGAGCCTCGAATATCCGCGCCGCTCGCCGGGCAAGGGCCGCGACCGCGTCAAGTTGCTCGAAGATACCGACGGCGACGGCCGCGCCGACCGCTTCACCGTCTTCGCCGAGGGGCTGAACATTCCCTCCGGCATCGCCGTGGGGGCCGGCGGCGTTTGGCTGGCCAACTCGCCCGACATCCTCTTCGTGCAGGACACCGACGGCGACGGCCGGGCCGACAAGCAGGAGGTCGTCGTCACCGGTTTCGGCCGCGCCGATACGCACGAGCTGCCCAACTCGCTCACCTGGGGTCCCGATGGTTGGCTGTACGGTCTCAACGGCGTGTTCAATCCCAGCCATATCGAATATCGCGGGCGGACGTTCGACTTCAACTGCGCCCTGTTCCGCATTCATCCACGTAGCCGCGATTTCGAGCTGTTTGCCGAGGGAACAAGCAATCCCTGGGGAGTGGCCTTCGACCGCGAAGGCAGCGCGTTCGTGAGCGCCTGCGTGATCGACCATCTCTGGCACTTGACCGAATCGGGCTACTATCACCGGCAGGGCGGCCCCTATCCGGCGTTCACTTGGAAGCTCGACTCGATCGTCAAGCACCGCCACCAGAAGGCTGCCTATTGCGGCATTCATTATTTCGATAGTGATGCCTATCCGGAGCCGTACCGCGAAAAGCTCTACATGGGCAACATCCACGGCAACTGCGTCAACAGCGACACGCTGGCCCGCGACGGCGCGACCTATTTCGCCACGCCCAACGATGACTTTCTCTCGGCCAACGACGCTTGGTTCATGCCCGTTGTGCAGAAGACCGGGCCGGACGGCTGCCTCTACATTCTCGATTGGTACGACCGTTACCACTGCTATCAGGATGCCAACCGCGACCCGCAAGGAATCGACCGTTTGAAGGGCCGGCTGTATCGAGTGCGCTACAAGAACACGCCGCGGGCAAAACCGTTCGACCTGGCGAAGGAAAGCGACGACATGCTGATCGAGCGACTGCACAGCCCGAACGTCTTTTTTCGCGACCTTGCGCAGCGACTGCTCTGGGAACGACGCGATCCGGACACGCTCAAGAAGCTCCAGCGGCTGGTGCTCGACGAGTCTGAGCCGCGCAAAGCACGCATTCATGCGCTCTGGTCGCTGATCGGCGCGGGACCGCTCGAAACCGAGTTTCACAAGACGTTGCTCGCCCAGCGGGACGCGACGTTTCGCGCTTGGGGCGTGCGTGCGGCCGGCAACCAGCGGAAAGTCGATCGCCAGGTGCGCGACAAGATCATGGCGCTGGTTGCCGATCGCTCGCCCGACGTCGTGCTGCAAGTCGCCGTCGCCGCCAAGAAAATCGAGGGTCTCGATCCACTGCCGCTGCTCTTCGAGGCATTATCGAAAGCGGGCGACGATAAGCTGATTCCACATATCGTCTGGCAGAACTTGCACCCGCTGTTGGAAAATGAGAGCGACCGGTTTTTGGCGCTGGTTAAGCAAACAAAATTGGCGGAGCGGCCGAGCGTCGCCGCCATCATGCCGCGCGTCGTCGAACGCGTGCTTGGCCGCTCGAATCCCGATCCAAGGCCCGTCGCGGCGTTGCTCGATTTTCTGACGTCCGCCGACGCCGATGCGGCGCCGGCCGGCCGATGCCTGGCGATGCTGGTCGGCAAGGTGCAAACGCGTGAGCTCGCGGGCGAGCGGCTGGAACATCTCCGCGCGGCGATCGGGCCGATCGTCGCGCGATTGCTGTCCCGGCCCGCCGATTCACCTTATTATTTCGACGCCTCCTTGCTCGCCGCCACCTGGAACGACGAGCGTGCCGTCGCCTTTCTGCGGAACGTTTTTCTGTCGCCGAACGAACCGGACCCGCGGCGGCTGCAAGCCGTTGCGGCGTTGGTGGCCGCCGATGACGCCCACTTGCTCGACGAAGTTGCCCGTGCCTTGGCCGATAATCGCAGCAGCATCGAGCTGCGTCGCCGCATCCTCGACGCGCTCGGTCGGGCGGAGTCGCCGGCCATCGCCCAGCTTGTGCTCAAGGCGTACCCCGACATGGAACCAGAGCTGAAGCCGCAGGCCATCGAGCTGCTCACCGGGCGGGCTGTTTGGAGCACGGAATTGCTGCAGGCGATTGCCGATCGACGATTGCCGACCGACGCGCTGAACCTCAATCAGGTGCGCAAGCTGTTGGCCAGTAAGGATGCTACGTTGGTCGAGCAAGTGCGGCGAACGTGGGGCACGTTACGCACCGAGCGCAATCCACAGCGCGAGCAGGTCATCGACCAGATGCGCGGCTTGCTGCGGCACACGCCCGGCGACGCCACGCGCGGCCAGGCGATCTTCAAGAAAGTCTGCGGGCAATGCCACAGAATCTATGGAGAGGGCCAGGACGTCGGCCCCGACATCACGGTGAACGGCCGCAGCTCCTTCGAGCAGCTCTTGTCGAACGTGTTCGACCCCAGCCTGGTGATCGGAGCTGCCTACCAAGCCCGCACGGTGGTTTCCGCCGACGGCCGCGTCGTCACGGGCCTGTTGGTCGAAGACAGCGACCAGCGCGTGGTGCTCAAGGTGCAAGGCGGCAAGCTGGAAACGATTGCCCGTGGTGATGTGGAAGAGATGGAAACGAGCAAGCTTTCGCTGATGCCCGAAAACCTGGAGCAGCAGCTTCAGCCGCGGGAGATCGCCGACCTGTTCGCCTTCATCACGCTCGACAAGCCGCCCGGCGATCCGGCGGCGCGGCAGTTGCCGGGCGCGAGCGCGCCGCTGCCACGTGCCAGCGCCAATCCCGCCGAGTCGCCGTAACTGTGCCAGACGATGGCCAAACTCGTGTACCGCCGCCACAATATACTTCACGCGGCCGAGAATGAGGCATTGGCGGTGGCTGGGGCAGAGCCTGGCCAAGTGGAGGTTGGCACTTCGTTCATCTCGGCGGCCAGGCGATGCCCCGGTTGGACGCACCGGGGCATCGCCTAGCCGCCACGCTCTTGAAGGGCGTCAGCCGCGATCTGGCCAAGCTCTGCCCCAGCCACCGCTTTTCCTCGCGGCAAAACGTCTCTAACACTGGGTGCCTGCTATGCCTGCGAAAACCTGGACCTTGATCGACGTCGACCGTGACATCTATGTCGACGAGTTGCGGCTGGGGCCGAACGACGTCGGCCTGCCCAGCGGCGGCTTCTCGGTCGTCAAGCGCACGCTGCGCGGCGGGCTGCGCGACGGGCTGAACGTGGTCGAAATCGACAACGGCGCCTTGCGGGCGACCGTGCTGTGCGATCGGGGCATGGGTATTTGGCGCGTGTGGTCGGGCGGCCTGGAAGTCGGTTGGCCGTCGCCGGTCAAAGGGCCGGTGCATCCCAAGTTCGTCCCGCTTGACGAGGCAAGCGGCATCGGCTGGCTGAGCGGATTCGACGAGCTTTTGTGCCGTTGCGGGCTGGAATACAACGGCGCGCCGGAATGGTCGTCCGACGGCAAGCTGAAGCACACGCTGCACGGCCGCATCGCCAACCGGCCGGCCCACTTCGTCACGGCGACGATTGACGACGATCGCCAGGAGCTTGCCGTCACCGGCGTGGTCGATGAGTCGCGGCTGTTCGGCAATTCCCTGCGGCTGACATCGACGGTGCGCACCACATTCGGATTGCAACGGCTGACGATCGTCGACGAAATCAGCAATCCTTGGTCGCTGCCGGTCGATCTGGAGCTGCTCTATCACATCAACATCGGCCCGCCGTTGGCCGCCCAGGGCTCGACCTTCGACGGACCTGTGGAGGTCATGGCGCCGCGCGACGTAGCGGCCGTCGCCGGCATCGACACCTGGCAAGCCTACGAGGCGGGCCGGCCCGGCGCGGCGGAGACGGTGCTCTACATGGAGTTGGCCGCCGATGACGACCGCAACACCGCCGTGCTCTTGACCGATCCCTCGGGCGAGCGCGGTTTGAGCCTGCGATTCAATCGGAATGAGTTCCCGTACTTCGCTCTCTGGAAGAACCCGATTTCGTACAGCGACGGTTATTGCACCGGCTTGGAGCCTTGCATCAACTTTCCCAACATGAAATCGTTCGAGCAGGCCCACGGGCGCGTGGCCAAGGTGGCGCCCGGCGAGACGCGCCGCTTTCAGATCGAGATGGAGATCCACACCGACATCGACAGCCTGCGGACCGCTCAGGCGCAGATCGCCGACCTGCAGCGGCGCGTTGAGCCGCGGGTCTTCGACGAGCCGCGGCCGGAGTGGTCGCCCTAGGAGATCAGTCAGGCATTTGACGCACGAGGCCCGCTCAAAGTAGCCTATCGTTATGATAGGACGAATGACCACCCTCTGTCGCGGTTTCTTGGTTGCGATTCTCTGCCTGGTATACGTTGCGCTGTGCGGCGAGGCGGCGGAGCACAACGCCTCGCCGCTGGAGAACGGCTTGGCAACGACCGTGCGCCCCTTTTTGCAGACGTATTGCGTCGCCTGTCATGGCAAGGCGAAGCAGGAGGCAAAGCTCGATTTGAGCGGCTATGGCTCGCTCGACGCGGTGACGAAAGACCATCACCTGTGGCAGTTGGTGCTCCAGCGATTGGAAGGTGAGGAGATGCCACCCGACGACGCGCCCCGCCAGCCGTCGGTCGACGAGCGGCAGGCGGTCGTGGCATGGATTCGCGCGGTGCGGGCCGACGATGCGCGCCGCCACGCCGGCGACCCCGGCGCGGTGCTGGCCCGGCGGCTGAGCAACTTCGAGCTGGATTGCACGGTTCGCGATCTGACGGGCGTCGATCTTCGCCCGACGCGAGAGTTTCCCGTCGATGCGGCGAACGAAGCCGGCTTTGACAATTCCGGCGAGTCGCTGACCGTTTCGCCGGCCTGGTTCAAGAAGTACCTGGCATCCGCCAGGCTGGTGGCCGACCATCTGGTGTTGAAGCCCAGCGGATTCGACTTTGCGCCGCACGCCGTGGTCAGCGACACCGACCGCGACAAATACTGCGTTGCGCGGATCGTCGACTTTTACCGGCTTCATGCGGTCGAGTACGCCGATTACTTTTTCGTCGCCTGGCAATTCGCCCACCGCCAAGAGCAGAAGCAACCGGCAGCCTCGCTGAGCGACATCGCTGCCAACGCGGGCGTAAGCCCAAAGTATGCCGGCACGGTCTGGTCGACGTTGAACGATACGCCCTGCGAAATGGGCCCGTTGGCCGAGCTGCAGGCGATGTGGCGACGCCTGCGCGATGACGCAAACGACGCCGACGCCGCACTCCGTGGCTGCAAGGAAATGCGAGATTTCGTGATCGAGGCCCGTAGGCAGCTCGTGACCGACGTCGATAAGCTGCACGTCAAAGGCATCTCCCCCGGCAGCCAGCCGTTGGTGCTGTGGCGAAACCACCAGCTTGCCGCGCGTCGCATGCGCTATGAAGGCGAGGACGAGGCGACGAGCGAGTTCTGCCGCGTTTTTCCCGACGTGTTTTATGTCTCCGAGCGGCCGCCCTATTTCGACCCCAAGGGCGCCAGCCACGGCCGATTGCTGACGGCCGGCTTTCACCTGATGCAGGGTTATTTCCGCGACGACTCGCCGCTTTGCGAGTTGGTGCTGAATGACGCTGAGAAGAAGGAGCTTGACTCGCAGTGGCAGGAGTTGAACTTCGTCACCGACGCGCCGGCGCGGCAGTATAAAGACTTCATCTTTTTCGAGCGCGCCGAGCCGCCGCGGTTCGCCAGCGGCAGCGACTTTGATTTCGCCCGTTCCGAAGACAAAGACGCGACCTCGGCCGCCAAGATCGAGCGGCTCCGCGCGGCCTACCTGGCCAAGGCCCGTGAGATCGGCGCCAGCGAGGAAGCGATCACCGCCATCAAGCAGTACTTCGCGAACATGGCAGCCGACATCGCTTGGGCGGACCAGGCCCGAACGGCGGCCGAGCCGAGTCACCTAGCGGCACTCGAACGGTTTGCCGAGCGGGCCTATCGTCGGCCGTTGGCCCAGATCGAGCGCCACGAGCTGCACGCCTTTTATCGCCGTCTTCGGCAGCAGGACACCATCAGCCACGAAGACGCCCTTCGCGATTGCGTGGCCAGCGTCCTGTTGTCGCCCCAGTTTTGCTACCGCCTCGACCTGGCCGGGCCGGATGAGAAACTGCGACCGCTTTCGGACTACGAGCTGGCCAGCCGGCTCAGTTATTTCCTTTGGTCGAGCATGCCCGACGAGGAGTTATTGAACTGCGCCGCCGCGGGCAAGCTGCGCCAGCCTGACGTGCTGGTCTCTCAATCGCGGAGGATGCTGCGAGATTCTCGCGTCCGCGGCCTGGCGGTCCAGTTCGCCGGCAGTTGGCTCGACTTCCGCCGCTTCGATGAGCACAACAGCGTCGACCGTGAACGGTTCGCCAGCTTCACCAATGAGCTGCGCGAGGCGATGTACGAAGAGCCGATTCGATTCTTCATCGATCTTGCGGGCCAAGATCGTCCGCTGCTCGACCTGCTCTACGCGGATCACACGTTCGTCAATGAGCCGCTGGCCCGGCACTATGGCATGCCGGTGGCCGAAGATTCTCCGGATGGCTGGTTTCGCGTGGACGACGCCGTGCGTTATGGCCGCGGCGGATTGCTGCCGATGGCCGTCTTTTTGACCAAGAATTCGCCGGGCTTGCGGACCAGCCCGGTGAAGCGCGGTTATTGGGTCGTCCGCCGGCTTCTGGGCGAACGCATTCCCGCGCCGCCGCCGGCCGTGCCCGAACTGCCCAAGGACGAGGCGCAGCTTGGAGAGCGGACGTTGGCTCAACTCTTGGCCCGGCATCGCGAGCAGAAAAGCTGTTCCGCCTGCCACGAGCGGTTTGATTCCGTCGGGCTGGTGTTCGAAGGCTACGGGCCGATCGGCGAACGCCGCGACCGCGATCTGTCGGGCCATCCGGTAAATTCGACGGCCGCGTTTCGCGACGGCGGCAGCGGTTCGGGGCTCGACGGATTGCGTGCTTATCTGCGAAAAAGCCGCGAAAACGACTTCCTCGACAACTTCTGCCGCAAGCTGTTGGCCTACGCCCTGGGCCGCGGCCTGTTGCCTTCCGACGAGCTTTTGGTTGACAATATGCGTAAGCGGCTGGCCGACGAGGAGGGGCGTTTCGGCAGCCTGGTGGAGTCGATTGTGACGAGTCCGCAATTTCTCAACAAACGAGGACGGGAATGAATCGCCGCACGGTACTGAATCGCCGCCGGGTTCTGTGCGGAGTCGGCGTCGCCATGTCACTGCCGTGGCTTGAATCGCTGCGCGTATGGGGTGACGATCGTCCGCCCGCCGACGGCCCGGACTGTCCCAAGCGGTTCGCCGCGCTCTTCATGGGCAACGGCGTCAATCCGAACCATTGGTGGGCGAAAGCCGGCGACGGCGGCCTTGAGTTGAGCAAGACGCTGGAGCCGCTCTCGCCCGTTGCCGGCAAGCTGAATGTCATCACCGGCTTGTTCAACAAGCAGGCGACCGGCGTCGGCATCCATCCGGGCCAAACGGGCAACCTGTTGTCGGGCGCCGCCTTGCAGAAAGGCGCCGTGCTGAAGGGCGGCGTGAGCATGGACCAGGTGCTGGCCGGCCACTTCGAGGAACAGACGCCGCAAGCCAGCCTGGTGCTGGGCTGCGAGCAGCCGATCACCGGCTACCACGAATCGAATTTCTCGATGGCCTATAGCTCGCACATTTCCTGGCACGACGCCAACTCGCCCGTGCCGATGGAGGTCTATCCGTCGCTGGCCTTCGACAGCTTGTTCGACAACCACGGCAGCAAACGCACGCGCAGCATCCTCGACCGGGTCGCGGAGCACGCCGCCCATCTCAGCCGCGAAGTGAGCCGGGCCGATGCGCGGCGGCTCGACCAGTATCTCAGCAGCGTCCGCGAAGTCGAGAAGCAGATCGAACGCACACGGGCGCAGAAAGAAATCGCCGACGAGCGGGCCAAAAACCGCGGGCAGCCGGCGCTCGTGATGAAGCGGCCCGACAACGGCTTGCCCGAAGACATCCGCGAGCACATGCGGCTGATGTGCGACATCGTGGCGCTGGCTTTTCAGACCGACAAAACGCGCGTGGCGACGCTGTTGTTGTGCCGCGACCTGTCCGGGCTGTTTTACCCGTTCCTCGACGTGCGGCTGGCGCATCATCCAGCGTCGCACGACGACCGCTCCGAGGCCTACGAGCGCGTGGCCCG
>DATLUO010000008.1 GCA_035533075.1 Pirellulales bacterium
CCCCGCACCAGGTCCCGCACCAAGAAGGGAATCGGATTGCCGTAGACCGTGCCGCCGCCGCCCGTCTGCGTCCCCAGCGTCACGTCCGGAGCCGGAGACGCGCTCGGATCGAACGTCCCCGGCGCCGTCCCCAACAGCCCCCACGGCATGTGATAGCCGTAGCCGGTCCAGTTGTAGGCCCAGTTCACCGTCGGGAAGTCGGGCATCGTCTCCGGCGCCCCTGCAAACGGCTCGAAGTTGATCGACATCAGCCCCGCCGCATAGTCGTAGTTGTCCGACGTCTGCCCGACGTAAAAATCGTTGGCCTCGTAGCCCGACAGAAAATCCGGCGTCAACACGGGCGCCGGACCGTCGGAGGGCGGCACCAGCCGGTCGGGCAAATATCCAAACACCGCGTCGGGCACCTCCGCCCGCGCCGCGTCCGTGGCCTCCTGCGATTCCGCCGCGCCGTCGGCCGTGGCGTTGGCCGCCGCGGCGTCGCCGTCGTCCTTCGATTCCAGCGCGTCGGCCTGCGCCTGCTGCTGCGTCTCCTGAGTATCTGCCTCGCTCGCGCTTCGGGTTTGTGTGGCCGCGGCCTGGGAGGTCTGCAAAGTCGCCTGGGCCGCCGCCTGGTCCGACGCCAGACCCGCCCAGGGACTCGGCACGCCCGGCAGCGGGTTGCCGGCCGAATCGTTACCGGGCGACACCACAAAACTGGCGGCGAAGGCCGCGATGGCCGCCGCGTGCCCGGCGGCGTCGCCCACCTGCCAGTTGTACTGCGCCAGGGCGTCGGCCTTCTGCTGCTGGTCGTAATCGGCCGACTCCTGGTCGTCGTAGCCGGTGACCGCCGCGTTGTCGTCCTCCGTGTCGGTCGCCACCTCGCCGTCGCCGGTCTGGGTATCAGTGAGTTGCGCCTCGGCTTCGTCGGTGCCCGTCGAGGTCAGCACCGGCTGCACCGTCGTGGCGAACGTCTCGTCGGCCAGGTTCTCGGCCTCGGTCTGGTTTTGCTCGGCCAGCGCCACCGCGTTGTCGTGCGTCTCCTGCGCCGTCGCGTCGCCGGGGCCGATGATGCCCAGCGTCAGGTCGTGCTCGGCCAAGGCCACCGCTTGCCGATAGTCGTGGGCCGCCTGGCCCAGGTTCTCTTGATACGTCTCGCCCGCCGAGGCCAGCGTCTCTTCCAGCGTGGCTTCGTCGTCGGTCGCGGTGGTGGTCAGGAGCGCATCGGCGTCCGCCGTGGCGTTGGCTGCCGCGGCGTCGTTGGCGTCGATGGTCTTCATCTCGTCCACGAACTGCCCGGCGTTGTCGGTTTCGTAGACGGTTTCGGCCGCGCCGAGCTGTGAGACGTAAAGTTGATAGTTGCCCGCCGCGGTGACGGCCCAGCTCGCTTCCGCGCCGGCCAGCCCGGCCTGCGACTGGGCCCAGGGCAGGCCCCCACCCTGGCCCTCTCCCGAAGGGAGAGGGAATTGGGCCGCCAGCCAGGTCCAGACGTTGGCCGTTTCGCTGGCCTGGGCGATCTGGAAATTGGCGTCGGCCGTGGCGTCGGAATTGCCTTGCGTCACGTCGGCCGCGGCGTCGGCCGTCATCACGCCGGCCTCTTGCCCGGCCAGTGTATCGCCTTCGGACTGGCTCTCGCCGTCGCTGGTTTGGGCGAAACTGTCTTCGATCGTGGCCTCGCCGTCGCTCATCGACTGCCAGGCGCCGGCGTCGTCTTCTTCGACCGGCTCGTCGGCGGCGGCCTTGGCGTCGATCCAGGCCAGATCGGCGTCGGCCTGCTTGTCGGCCAGCGTCAGCCGCGCGTCGGCCAGGTCCTTTGTATACTCATCGCCCATTTTGTCCTCCGTTTTTTCGTCCGCGCGAACACTCACTCCAGCGGAACGAGCTCCGGAAGGCGAGATATAAATGCGACCGCAACGCCAGAAATCGCCAAGCCGGCGGACTCTACTGAAATATCGTCCACGGACGCAACGACCCATTCGTGAGCGGCACGTCGCTCGCCTGTTACTTTGCGGATGTTTTTTAAGTATATATCTAACGCAAATGTGCCGAGATCGTCGATCTGGTGACGAATGTGGGATGGCCACGAGTCTCCGGACACGCGGCAGCGAAAGCTGTCGAAAACATCCGCGACATACCCGTGTTCAACAAATAGGCGAAATCGATGCGAGCTGTCACTTCTCTGCAGATGCACCCAGAGAGTGCCGATCGCCACCGCACGGCCGTCCACGGTCAAAGATGGCATAATCCTTACGATATTACTTTAATGGCAAAAGGTTCGGGACACCTAGTGCCGGGTCGAAGTTGGGGGATGCGATCCAAGCGGCGCGGAACTCGGCGTAGCTCGAGTAAATGTGGATATCCAAGGGGCGCAAACCATCGCCAGTTCCTATCCCGATCCGAAGTGCGTACTGCTGCGCGCCCCTAACAGCAGGTATTGTGTTGGGGCTCAACGTATTGACGTCGCCTATAATGATGATATCTAAGTCTGAGTTCGCTGTCGATGTGCCTTTAGTTCGCGATCCGAAGGCGCGCACATCTTCGGCACCAGGAATTGACAAGAGCTTTTGCCGAAGCAGCGCCGCCTGCTCGGCGGTAATGCCGGCAACGTACCGTGACGCCCCATCCGTTGCCAAGGCCGCGGCCAACCCCTTGGCACCTTGAGCGGCGCTATCGCCGGCAAACGCCAGCACTATGACCACGTTGCTTCCATGGTCAATCGCGGCCTGCGTATCGCCAGCCTTGGCATAATAGTAGGACGCTTTGCCTTCTTGATAGGCGACGTACCCAAGGCCCCCGGCAAGCGGCAGTTGCACCCACGGGCCCTGAACGAACTGTACCGCTCCGGGCGTCGCCTCCGTGAGCGCAGTTACCACCGCTGCGCCGCCGGGAACCTTCGACAAGGCTGAACCGGCTGCCGCACCGGCGACGGGTAATGCCGCCTGCAGCGTGACCACGATCGCGATTGCTTGTGTCGCCTCGCCCGCGACGCTCGCCGCGACGCCCGTGGCGACTTCGGTGTTAGTGCCCTTTAAGCCGAGACTGCGCATGTTCCACTCGATCGCCTCGTCGCGCGACTTCCAGTCGATCGGCAACGGCAGCAGCCTCGCCGGGTAGGTCATGGCCTGCCCAACCTTCTGCATCCCGGTGTACGCGCCCCAAAAGAATGCGCCAACTGGACCAGGGCCGGTTCCCGTGACGTCTTTTTTCGTTACGTAGAGCGGCCGCGGCGCTGGGTTGGCGCCCACGATCAGAACAATGCCGATCTTCGCCTGCTGATCGCCCGCCGCCTCGGTGCCACTGGCCGACCCAGTGGCGTCAGGTGTACTCGGGTTGCTCGCCGCCCCAGCGCCTCCCATTGCCGCCGCCTCGGCGGCGTCACGCGGCGGGCCGTAGACCGCCTTCCGCGTGGCTTGCACCGCACCATCGGGATTGGCAAGCTGCTGCTGCGCATCGGCCGTCTTCTGCTCCGGTTCGCCGGTCGCGCGGTCGTTCTCGGCTGGCGGCTCTTGGGCAGGATCCGGCTGAAGAACATAAACGACGATCGTCAGCGCGGCCGCCGAACTGGAGGGTGCAGGAGACGCTGGCTGCGTATCCGCCGCCGCCGTTGTCGGCTCGCTGGGCGGCGGCTCTTCCTGCGAGGCGGGCGGAGGGGGGGCGTCGGCCTTGAGCATGTCGGGCGTGGCGGTGGAGGTGGCCGGCGCCGTGTCGGTCTGGGCGTCGGTCAGCGTGGGCAAGGGCGATGCAGTCGTGCTCCAGTCGCCCGTGGCGCTGGGCGTGTTGCTGACCTGCAACAAGCTGGCGTTCGTGCCGCCGAAGTGCGTCGGCCGCTCGTAGACCACCGCCGGGTCGTAGCTCACATCACCCCGCACCAGGTCCCGCACCAAGAAGGGAATCGGATTGCCGTAGACCGTGCCGCCGCCGCCCGTCTGCGTCCCCAGCGTCACGTCCGGAGCCGGAGACGCGCTCGGATCGAACGTCCCCGGCGCCGTCCCCAACAGCCCC